>JAISBQ010000164.1 GCA_031266115.1 Bifidobacteriaceae bacterium | reverse complement strand
CAGGAATCGAGCCCGGTTCCCCGATCGCCTCGGACACCAGACGTGACACCGAGTCCGGCATCCCCACCACCGACGGGTCATCGCTAGCGTTCGGGTCGAAGAACACCGTGTACGCAGTGGCATCCTCGGTCCATGCTGCATGGAGGGTGGTGTCCCCTAGGATGCGGGTGTGGCCGGGGCCGGTGAACACGATCTGGGTTCCGGTGTCTTGTGTGCCGGTCCACCAACCGCCAAACCGGTAGCCTTTTCGGGCAATCTGCGTGTTGGGAGCGGCGAGCGTGGTCGCGTAGTACAGGTCTTGGTTGTTGGTCGGAACATTCACCGCCCGGGACGCGCCATCATCCTCGGGGCTCCAGGTGATCGAATAGGTGGTCGTGTCCGGCGTCCAATGAGCATAGACCGGAGAAGCAACGATACGTGTGCCGGATGCCCCGAACGTCACCTGGCTTCCGCCATCGGCGGCTGTAAACCAACCAGCGAACCGGAAGCCAGTGTCGGGATAGCCATCCACCAGCGGAACCGGGGTGGGTTCGACGGCGATCGGAGAGTGATACGGCAGACCCACGATAGTGGCTGGGACCGTGCTCGCCACCACTGCGCCGCCGCCTGCCGGCGGATTCGGATTGAAAACCACATCGATGGGGGCCATCTGGGTCCATGCGGCGACCAGAACGATGGTTCTGGCGGTCGAGGTCGAGAACTTCTCTCGCGTCAATCGGTCCACCGCTGGATCGAAGGGTGTGCCATTGGTGGTCTCGTCCTGCGAACTGATGTGCCAACCGTCAAGCCGGTAGCCCTCGACTATCGGCGTGCTGGGACTGATGAGCGTGTTATAGGTCAGGTTGGTGAGATTGGTGGGCACGGTGCCGGCCACCGCGCTGGAGCCCGCCGGGATGCGGGCGTCGAACGTGACGGCCACCGGGGATTCCAGCTCCCAGGTCGCGTGCCACTGTTGAGTGGGAGACTCGGGATTCTCGGTGTCCCACACCAACCTGGTAATTCCCGGATAGACGGCGATCCCCGTGTGGTCCAGCGCGTTCACCCACCCAGCGAAGTGGTAGGACTCGATCACGGGTGTGGCAAGGTCCTCTCGAACCGTCGCGTTGTAGGCGATCCCCTCTTGGGGCTCCGGCATGGTGCCGCCGATCACGACGGTGCTACCCGTGGGTTTGTTCTCCGCGAACGTCACGGTCAGCGTCTGGGACACCAAGGTCCACGTGGCGTACAGGTCGACGTCGGTTGTCAACCGGGTGCCGAGGGCGCCCAACTCGTACCGGATCCCACCAGACGCCGAGTCATACCAACCGGTGAACCGGTAGCCCTCGATGATCGGTTCGCTGACGGTGTCGGGGATGGTCTGGGAATAGTCGATCCCCATCAAGTTCTCGGGCACTGTGCCAGGCACCGCTGCGGTCCCACCCGGCGCGTTGACAGTGAAGGTCACGTCTGCCGTGTCCCTCTGTTCCCATTGGGCGTACAAGGTGGTTCGTGGCGCGATGATCCGAACCTCATCGAAGTCGAACGGCACGCCGGTGCCTGAAGCGGAGGTGGACCAGCCGGTGAAGGCATACCCGTACGCGACGGGCTCGGTGTAGCCCACGGCGTCGGATGGATCCGTCGCGCGGGCTGCGAACGGCACCAACTCGGGCGCCGGTAGCGTCTCGGCCACGAACCCTGCGCTTCCCGGTGGTGTGTTGGCGGAGAACTGGACAATTCGGTCTTCCCGCGCGGACCAGTGGGCTGTCATCGTGACATAGGCGTCAACGCGCCCTACGGCGGTGCACCCCGCCGTCCCGGCATCGACCTCGTGGACTGCGCAGACACGTGCGTCATCCGCGTACCAGCCCGCGAATTCGAAGCCCTCGCGCATGGGGGTCTGCCCGTTCGGGATCTCGAACAGGGAGTCATAGGGCACTACCTGGTTGTCGGGCATGGTGCCTGCAACCATTGCGCCGCCATCTGTCGGCTCGCAGCTGTCGGGCTCTTCTTGGCTCGCTTCAGGATCCTCGTTGGTTCTGTCGCACTCCAGGTTCTCGCTGGTGCCGTCATCGAATGTGATGCTCACGTCATCCTCGGCATCCCACCAGGCGTAGATCGTCCGATTACTTTCCCATGCGCTGCCAAAGTCGAACGTACTCACCTCGGATTCGCTCTCCGGTACTTCTGGCCGCGCGCCCGCGTACCAGTCGAGGAATCGATATCCGGGATCATGGGGCTCTGACGGACGGGCCAATGTGCCGTTTGCCGCTACTCCGACACCGTCTGGGAAAGGGTTAGCACCTTCATGCCCCCCGCCCATGTCAAACGTCGCCTTGTATCCGCCTGACGGGGCATAATAATACACGAGGGTGTGGCGAGTGGGACCATAGGTGATTGATTCTGATCCGGTGGCTAGTACCTCCCCACCATCCACACTGAAACCCATCGTGACCCAGTCATCCACGGGCATGGCGCTCTCGACGTTCGCTGAGACAGTCGAGGTCCCAACCATGCCCACAGATCCCACGGCGCCCGAAAGATAGCTATTACGATTGACGACAGAGCCCCCTTGGGGTAAGTAGTAGGTCCATATCGGTTGTGGAATCGGCTCGGTCTCCTCCACGGCCGATCCAGCGGTGCCGGCGAAGTCTGCCATGGTCACCTGAATACTGCCCGGGGTTTCGATTCCGGAGACCAAGGGGGAAAAGGTCAGCACCTCCAAGGCCTGGCGGAACCGCTCCGGTGTGACACCGACATGCGCGTAGTCCAAGCCCATCTCCAGTTGGCTCATGTCCTCGTCCCCCGCCATGTACGTCCACGTCCGCACCCCATTGCCCTCGGCCATCGAGGTGATGAATCCGTCGATCGCCGAATCGTCACCTGTCATGTCCAGCGTCGAAGGATAGGAGACGCTGACCGCGCGGATGGGCCCATAGTCGTCATCCACCTGGACGTTCTCAAGCTCGTACACTATCCCCTGGCCCAGATTTTCCTCACCGTTCATGATGTCTGTGAACTCGCCCTTGATATCGAACGTCAGCGAATCGGCGACAGGGTTCTTGGTGTAGTAGTAGGTGATAGTCTGGATCTCGTTTGGGTTATACGCGAGCGATGCCGGGAACGCGCGGGAGAACGAGTATCCCGGCAGATCCAAGGCGCCCGCTTGCGCGCTGCCCTGATAGACGCCATTCTTCACGCCGGACGAGGGGGCCACCGTCTGTGGGCCGAGAGCCACGGTGGTTCCTTCCTTGACATGCTTCAACTGAATCGCCGTGGGAACCACGGCGGAGTAGTCGGATAGCGGTGGACTGTAGGACCCCCCCCCTTGCTCTTCCCAACCCTCAGAAAACTCCACGGTATAATTCTCGCCGTAGCCGGCAATTGGATCATAGGTGGGTCGGTCGTTCCAGTTTGAGGATTTGTCCGCTCCCAGAGTGAAGGCATTCTCTCCGCCGGACGCGTCCGGTTGGGCCTGTCGATTCCAGTTCGTGAATACTGAATCTGTGCCGTCAGCGTTTGCGCCAGGGACCTTTCCCGCATCGATGGTGCACCAACCGTAAGCGTCCACAGTACCACAGGTGTTTTTCAGGCCCGAGGAGGCGGCTACCGTAATAGTCGCGTAATCGGTTGCGGCATTCGCGCTATTGTAGAGGGAGGCGCGAGGGAGCCTATAGAACACTTGGCCCCGCATCGCTCGTCCGGCCTCATTCGTGGGCCCTCCGGCCCAGTACCAACTACCTCCAACCCTGACCGTTGTCGCCAAGACGTCTCCGACATTCAACGATTTCTCGTTATTCGTTCCGGTCTCATACAGCCTTTGATAGGCCGTGACGGCCTTGGTTTTCGCGGTGGCAGCGTCAGTGACACTGAGCCAGTCTTGCTGACCCAAGGGAATATCTGGTATCGGATGCGATGTTGGATTTCCGGAGCAGTCGAAGCCGGCCTTGGTGAATCCGGGTGAGTCCTCCAGGCCGTCTCCAGTATAGTAGGGATCATAGCCTGCGGGTTCCGTCCCCTCATCTGGCGTCGGATTCTGCTCACTACCGAAACACCGGATCCTCGCTCGAACCCCGCCTGCCAGCGAATTGTTTCCCATGACGAACTGAGCCATGACTGCATCTTCTGCGGTGCTCGAGATGGTCGCGAGATAGCCTCTAAGTCCGTTGAAGCTCTTGGTGAGCGCCAGGTTGTATGCTGTATACCATGTGTAGTGCTTGCCGGCGCTGAAACCCTCTTCGTCGCTGAAGTACATAGTCTGATAGAAATGCCGGTTCCCCGCCTCGTCCTCCCAAGAGACCACCGGATCGGCGGAGAACGAGACTGTGATCGCGCCGGTGTCCTTGCCACCACTGTTGGAGACGAACCGCAATGCCGCGAGCGCCGTCTCGGCCTCGTCGGCAGTCATCACCCGCTTGCCACCGATAGACACGGTGTAGTTGTAGGAGCGCGTCACCCCCTGAGCTGACTTTCCCGCCAGAACTAGGCCCGTGGGGATTTTGGTCTCGTCGAGGGGGATGGTGGATGGAATCGTCACGGACAGCGACGCGACCCCGGGCGAATCGGCGCCCAAGGTGATGTCCACGTCGACGAGCTGGTAGGTGGTGGCGGCCGAGCCTGTCGCCTCGACGCGCTTCGCATTGAAGGTGATCGAGTCCTGGACGGGATCGATCCCGTGCTCGCACTCCCCAGTCTCGCCCTCCCCAGAAGGTTCACCCTCGCCGGGAGTCTCGGTCTCACACTCCTGCGGCGCGCCTTCCTCCTGTTCGCCATCGTCCTGGACGGCCATCCGGTTCGTAGCGGCGCCGGATGTTGGCGCATTCGAGGTCGCCCCACGCACTGTGGCTGCGCCTTGGGCAGCGGTCGAGCCGGTCAGTGCCGCGGAATCGGGAGTCGCGGCGCCGAAGGCAGGCGCCGCGCCGAGACCCGCCCCCACGCCCGCGCCACTGAGCGCGAGGACTGCCCCCACGGCGGCGGCGATGAGGCGCGACCCCACCTCCCGCCACCGCGCTCGCGCGGTCCGCTTGGGCCCATGACCTGCGAAAGGGTGCAACAACGTAGTCTGCCGGTCCATCACTCATGTCCTCACTATGAGTAGCGCGACCCGCCGCCGTGGGGCGTCCCGGCAACACGGCCATCCGACCACCCCGACGAACAACCACCCCAGGATTCTTCCGTCCAAGCACAGTCCTGCGGCCCCCCAACGTCCCGCCAGCCGGCGGCGCACCCCACATGGGAGTCCCCTTCTGAAGAGTGAGTCCCGCCAGGCGGCCACGTGTGAGCACGCCGCCGCTGCCCGCGTGCCTTTCGTCATCGCCCGCGGGTCCTTCCGTCTCGCTCCCCACCAGGGAAACCGCTGGCCACTTGCCTTTCGTCATCGGCTGCGGAGGACCAGCTAGACTGGACCGGCCGCACCTGGTCTATTACGGTAGGGCGATGACCATCACCATGAACATCCAGGAGGCAAAGGGCCGGCTCTCCTATCTCGTAGCTCAGGCTGAGCAGGGACGCGACGTCATCATCGCTCGCGCGGGTCGGCCAGTGGCGCGACTGCAGGCACTGGACGAGGCGCCCGATCGCCGGTTGGGCCTGTTCCCCACGGACCTGGATGAGGCTGCGATCGCCGAATCAATGGCTCCACTCAACGAGGCCGATCTGGCCCTCTGGTCAGGGCGCGGCGAGTGAAGCTCCTCCTCGACACTCACGCTGTCCTATGGGCAATGACGCGGCCTGAGCTCCTGGGCCGCTCCGCAGAGCTGCTCATCCTCGATCCCGCCAATGATGTCCTCCTGTCCGCCGTGGTCCCATGGGAGCTGAGCATCAAGCACCGCGCCGGAAGACTCGCCGCTGCCGCACCTGTGCTGGCAGACTTTCCCACCGTGATCACCGCCCTAGCTGCGGCATCGCTTGCGGTTGACCACCGCCACGCGATCCTCGCGGGCGCCCTCGAGTGGGACCACAAGGACCCGTTCGACCGCATGCTCGCGGCCCAGGCCGCCCTGGAAGGTGCGGCATTGATCAGCCGCGACCCGATCTTCGACACCCTGCCAGGGACCCGGCGCCTGTGGTGAACCGGCCGGACGCGAGTCGAAGTCGCATTCCACCACTCAATCCGGCAACGAGGCACACCCAAGGCCCCCGACCATCGCCGAGTTTCAGGTTTGCGGGCTGAAATCCCTCCGAGAGCCCCCAAACGTGAAACTCGGCGCTGTGCGATGGCGGATTCTGCGGCGAGTTTCAGGTTTGCGGGCTCAAATGGCCGGTTTCAGCCCGCAAACCTGAAACTCGGCAATGGGTGTGGCCCCTGGGGACCGGCGAGCATGGGTGGGATGTGGGATGTGTGTGGCAGGAGGCGGGTGGGTGGTGGTGCGCCGATCGCTGGCGTGGAAAGGACCTCGGGCGTGGAGGTTGTCACCGGCTTGGGCGATCGTGGTGGCATCGAGATTGTCGAATACCAGGGTCCAGGACCCTCGGACGAGATCGAGATTGTCGAATACCAGACTTCCACCGTCCGTAGGGGCCGGTCCTCGGCATCGGAGGCCGGTATTCGGCAATCTCGATTCGGTGACACCCCTGTGGAGCCTGGTATTCCGCAATCTCGATGCTCCCTCACGACAGATCCGCCATCCCCCACGCCTGTCCGGCGCTATGCACCACCATCCCAGCAGGAAAGCGCCCCTAAGTCCGACCCCTTCGCCAGGACCATGCATGTGCCTGACTTCCTCATCGTCCACCCTGCGGGTCCGAGACCCGAAACCGCCCGATCCGGCCACCCACGGGTACCTGGACGCTGGATCTGCCTTCCCGGATCGCCGAGTTTCATGTTCGGGGGCTGAAATCGCCGGTTTGACCCCGCAAACCTGAAACTCGGCAGACTGCGGGGCCCTCCAGACCGTCGAGTTTCAGGTTTGGGGGCTCCCGGGGCCAGTTTCAGCCCGCAAACCTGAAACTCGGCGGCAGAGCTGGCACTTGTCCACGGGCAGGTCTTCGCTCACCCGGCGATGCCGGCACCAGTCCCCCAATGTCGGCTACGGGCGACATCACACGACATGTCGGCTATGGTTGACATCGTGTTGGTGAGGACCGTGGCCGATGTCGGCGCGAGGGTCAGAGCCGGCAGGCACGCCCTCGGCTTGACCCAGGCGCAGTTGGCGCAGCGCCTGGGAATGTCCCGGCAATGGGTGGTGGACCTCGAGGCAGGCCGGGGGGCTCCGGGCTTTGGCGCCGTTGTGACGGCCCTGGCCGAGGTCGGGATTTCCCTCAACGCGGTACCAGCGCCGGACACCTCGCTGCTCGACGCCATCGTGGATCGGGCCACGCGGTGAGGCCGGCAGGTGGCGAAGAACTCGCCCTGTGGATGGACGGAACGCGCCGGCACCATCGCGCGGGCACGCTCTTCCGGTATCGAGTTCGCGTACACCCCGGAATGGCAGGACCGCCCGAGCGCCACGGCGCTGTCACTTGCCCTGCCCCTGGCGGCGGACTGGTTTGATCCTGCTGTGGTGGAGAACTGGTTCGCGGGCCTTGTGCCCGACGATCCCTCTGTTCGCCAAGCGTGGGCGCGCAGGTTCGGGGTACCAGACCGCGTCTTCGACCTGTTGGGTGCTGTCGGAGCGGATCTACCCTGAGCCGTCCAGGTCCTGGGCAACCACGTCGAACCGTCGAAGTCACCTGGACTTGAGCCGCTCGATGAACACCAGATGGCCAGCAAGATCCGGCGGCTCCGCAGCGACAGTACTGCGCGGATGTCCGGCGAACGCGACGAGCGCTGGTCGCTGGGCGGATTCCAGGGAAAGTTCGCTGTCCGCCATGATGCCGACGAATCGTGGACACTACCGACCGGGCCGATGGCGTCGAGCCACATCGTCAAGACGGGCGTTGCCAGGCGCGCGGGCAGCGACGTTGCGGAATACGTGACCATGCGGACGGCGGCGGCGCTTGGACTGCCAACAGCGCCGGTGGACCTGGTCCAGTTCGACGATCAGGTGGTGTTGGTGGTCACGCGATTCGACCGCCTGCCCGATGACGCAGGCCGCCTGCGGCGCATTCACCAAACGGCCATCGGCTGACGGGGCCGCGCCCAGGCGACAGAGTGGCGCTAGGGGCACCGTGAGCCGGGACTGTGGATGGCGAGGTTTGCGGCCTGCGCCGCCTCGGCCAACCGGCGGTCATAGGTGACGATGCCGTCCGCGCCGTCGAGCAACGCGCTCGCCAGATGGATGGCGTCCAGGCTCCGGAGCAGCGGGGGGCCGAGCCAGCGGGCCAAGCGGATCACTGTTGCGGTGACCCGAAGTTCCACCAGTCCCGCCAAAGCCCAGTTAACGGATTCGCGAAGCGGCGGCCCGCCAGGAGTCGGCCCCACCCGTTCGACGCGAGCGCGTAGGGCGCGCTCCAACTCCACAATCGTGATGGACGATGTGACAAGGACCGTCCCCTCGTCCGTCACCTCATCCAAGTAGGCGTTCAGCGCAGAGCTTTCGCTCTCCACATGCACCGTCTTGAGCAGCGCGCTGGTGTCCATGTAGAGCCTCATGACTGATGCTGTCCGCATTCCTCTCGCTGTTCATCAATCAGTTCCGAGGCGGTGAAGTCACCATGCACCAGAAGGTGGTCTGGCACTGGCCTCCACCGCCCTCGCGCTGGCGAGCGCCAATTGTGCTGTGAACTGTCCGCCTCCGCGCTGGCAAGCGCCTGGCGCAATGCCTCGTTGACCAGTCGGTTCTTGGACCGTCCCGTGCGGACGGCCGCCGCGTCGAGAGCATCGTGGATATCGTCGTCAAGCCGCACCGTCATCGCCATGGCACCATATGATACCGCGTGCTATCACCCGCGCCCGATACCACGCGCAATCTCCTCCTTGATGTCCGACAAGCCCGACGTCGCGTGTCGGGTTCCTCGCCAGTCAGACCGGGATTCGGATCGCGGTCCATGTCCACGAAGCCCCGTCCACGATGCCGTCTCCTCGAGGCCTACGCGACGTCGCGACGCACCACAGCGACGCAGGCCACGGCTGTCGCCACAATCCCCCAAGCCGCGAGGACGCCGGCCCCGACCCACCCATCGGCGACCGTGGCTGCCGCGTCGACGGCGTTCGGCCACCAGGGGTATGCCCCCCGCGCCACCGCGAGGTTGGATGTCGCGACCGCGAGTAGGCCGTGGGCCGGACCGCCAAGTGCGGGCACCGCGCGGACGAGAGCGACCAACGCGGTCTCCACGGCCAGCACCCACACCAAGCCGCCGGCCAGGGCCCACACGGTTCCCCGTGCTAGCACCGCCAGCGCCGCACCGATCAGTCCGTGGACCAGTGCCGTCAACCACATCCCCGCCAGGGAAACGATCACCGGCCCCACCGCCGGTGCTGCAATCGGCATGTCGAACACCGGTGCCACCACCACAAGTCCCACCCAGTCGACAGCCAGCGTTGCCAGAGCCATGATCGCGAACAGCCCAACCAGCGCGACCAATTGCGCACCAATGACCGCCAATCGCCCCGGGCCTTGGGTGTACAGCCACCTGACGGTGCCCGCCCGATACTCACCACCCACCACGACCACGCCGATCAACAGCGCCATCGCGGCTCCGTAGAACGGCATCGCCCCGGCCGCGAACTGCGAGATCGCCCCCGGCTCCAGACCAGCACGCATCGCGTCGGCATCCTCCGGACTCAGGGTCTCGCGCATGCTCCCGTACAGCACGGCGTTGAGCACCACGCCGAACCCCGCCGTCATCGCCAACCACACCCCGATCAGCGCCCAGATGGATCGCTGGCGCATCAGCCCTGACCAGGCGGCGCGCAAGGGGAAGCGGGCGGGCCGGGGAGGGGACGGCATCGGCGGCGCGGTCATGAGGAGCCGCCTGCCCGCTGGGTCAGGTCAAGGAACACGTCGGCCAGGTTCGCGCGCACCGGTTCCACCCGATAGACGGACAGGCCGGCCGTCACCAGGATTTCCACAATCCTGCGGACGATGGCGTCCTCCTCCTCCGCCCCGTCCCCCACCTCCCGCAGAACCACAGTGAAGCCTGCGTCGCACGGCGCGATGGCCGCGGCGGGCACGATGCCGGCCCCGGCCAGGACGCGAGGAACGCGATCTGCCGGCCGGGCATCGACGATCACGCTGGGGACAGCCCTGGCGCGCAGGTCGCCCGGCGTCTCGGTCACCACCATCCGGCCCGCCACCACGATCCCGATCCGGTCTGCCACCTGCTCGACCTCACCGAGGAGATGGGAGGACAGCAGCACGGTGTGCCCAGCCGCCCGCAGGTCAATCAGCATGGTCCGCATGTCCTTCATGCCCTGTGGGTCGAGCCCGTTGGCGGGTTCGTCGAGGAGCAGGAGGCGTGGATTCTTGAGGAGAGCCGTGGCTACGCCGAGGCGCTGCTTCATCCCCAATGAATAGGCGTTGGTCTTCTTGCTGCCCGCGCCGCCCAACCCCACCAGGTCCAAGACCTCCTCCGCCCGGCCTGCGCCCACGCCGGCCCAGCGGCCCACGGCGCGAAGATGGTCGAGACCCGAGGCGGCCGGATACAGCGCTGGGGTTTCGATCAACGCTCCCGCGGCCGCCAACGCCTGCCTGCTGCCCGGCCGCGCGCCGCACACCTGAACCGTGCCGGCATCGACGCCAGCCAACCCCATGATCACGCGCATGGCGGTGGTCTTTCCCGCCCCATTGGGGCCCGCGAACCCGAAGATCTCCCCGGCGTGAACCTCCATGGTCAGGGCGTTGAGAGCGGGGCGACCGGCGTAGGACTTTCGCACTGCGCGCATCACGACGGCGGGTGGGGTCATCCGATCCCTCCTAGGAGTTCGTTCAGATGCGTCAGGTAGCGCTCAAGGGCGTTCCAGCCGACGGGAGTCAGGGTGACGCGGGTGGCTGGGCGCTTGCCCTCGAAAGTCTTGGCCACCTCAACGTAGCGCGCGGCCTCCAGCCTAGTCAGGTGGGTGGACAGGTTGCCCACGGTCATCCCTAGCTGGGCGCGCAAGGCGGTGAACGCCATCGCATGTCCCGGTGGCAGCGATGCCAGGGCCGTGATGATCCGCAGCCGTGAGGCGGGATGGATCACCGGGTCAAGGTCGGGACCGCTCATGGAGTACCACCGCCAATCTGGCTGCTACCAGGGATGTTGTAGCTAACGACTAGTTGTTGCTGCCATGTTATCTGTTAGACAGACTACACTGCGCTTCAGTCGCTTTCAAGCATCACACCATCCCAGCCCCAGTCAGGTTCGTGGCGATACCTCCCCCTTGGCGGTGGTACCACGTGACGCCCTCTCAACCCCAGTCGGTCGTGTGGCGCTACCTCTCCGTCGGCCCCGAGGCGCCATCCTCACGCGCCGGCCACCACTCGGCACTGTGGGACCATGGACGCCTCCATGTGACCGTCAGTTGGGAGCGTTGTGGCACGCATGATCCTTCCCCCTCAGCGGGACCCGCGCCTGATCACCATTCGCCGCGGCGGCACCCTCACCGACGAGGACCACCGGCTGATCGCGCAGTGGGCCATTGATTGCTCAGACCATGTCCTCCCCCTGTTCCAGTCGGTCAGCCAGGACACCCGCCCCCGCCAGGCGCTCGACGCGGGACGCGCCTGGATTCGCGGCGAGATGCGGATGATGGACGCCCGTCAAGCGGCCTTCGCCTCGAACGCGGCGGCGCGAGACGTCACCGGATCAGCCAAGTATGCTGCTCTGTCCGCAGGTCAGGCCGCTGCGGTGCCGCATGTCGCCGCGCATGACCTCGGCGCCGCCGCCTACGCGATCAAGGCGGCCCGGGCCTCAGCCCCCGCGTCCGATGCCGCTGCCTCCGCCCGCGCGGAACGAGACTGGCAGCGCGCTCGCCTCCCCGATGCCATCCGCAACCTTGTCCTCGATGACCAGCGAGCCCGCAGCGCCCTGTGCTGGAACATGTTCGACGACCCCGAGGTGTGACCCCGGGCAGGCACGCGACCCCAGCTGCGCCGCGCCACCTGCCCGGACTCACTCCGGCACGTGGATCATGTCGCTGTCACCCTGCGCGTTGACTGACGGTGACGATGGCGGTCTGGTCACCCGCCCGCACAGTGACGCTCCCCGTGCGGGCCGGTCCGGTGTTCGGCTGTGCCAGGACGGTCAGCCCGTCATCGGTGGGACTGACAGGGCCGGCGGTGACCAACCAGGGTTGGTCCGAGGTCGCGCTCCACACACCTTGGGCGTACGCATCAACGGTCACCTCGAGCGATCCCCCACCTTTCGAGGGCGCCCACGTGGTCTTGGACAGGGTCAACGCCCGGGAACTGTCCTGCACCACCGTCACGGTGGTCGATTGGCTCCCAGACTTGACGGTCACCGTCGTCTGGCGCCGCGACGCGGTGGTGTTCGCGGCCGCGTTGACGGTGATCGACGCCCCCGAGGTCCGGGCGCCTGTGGTCGACAGCGAGAGCCAGGATGCCGATTCGCTCGCCGTCCACGTCCCGCCGCTCGTGGTCAGTGCGAACAGACTCAGCACATCCCCGCTGGCCGCTGGCACCCACGAGGTGTGCGACACGTCGATCCCTCTCGGACCAGCCGCCTGAGTCACGGCCAGCACCTTGCTGGCCCCTCCCGCACTCACCGTCACCGTCGCGGTGCGCGCCCACAGGTCTGCATTCGCCTCAACCGTGACCACCACGATCCGCCCGGTCTGGCCGGACGTCTCCGAGACCGTCAACCAGGGCTCGCTGCTCACCGCGTTCCATACGCCGCGGTTGGTGGTCACTTCCACCGGCACCGACCCTGGGGACGATGACGCCGCCCAGCTCGTCCGGGATAGTGACACCGACCCCGTGGGCGCCGCCGCCTGGGTCACGGTGACCGTTCGCGTGACCTGGCCAGCGGCGACCGTGACGGTAGCCGTCCGTTTGGCGCCAAAATTCACGCTGGCAGCCCACACCATCGACTCCCCGGACGCTCCCGCGACCGGGGCCACGGTCAGCCAGTCCTGGTCCGAGGCCGCCGCCCAGCCCGGTTGGTCGGTGGTCACCTCGGCCGTCGTGATGGCGCCTGAGGCCGATGGCGACCATGACGACCGGGATACGCTGACGCTCGCCCCCTTCTGGGACACAGCCACCACCCGCGATGCCGCACCCATCAGACCGGCCACCGACACCGTGACACTGCCCGTCCGGGCGGCCCCCGGGTTGGATGTCGCGGCGACCGTCAGTGTGTCACCAGTCACCCCGCTAGCTGGCATGGCACTCAACCACTCCACGTCCGCTTCGGCGGACCACCCGGCCTGATTGGTCGTCACCTTCGTCGTGGTAGAGCTTTCCCCGGCCCCTGCCGACCAGCTGGTCTTCGACAGCGACACGGTCGGTGCCGGCGCGGCGGCCTGGCTCACCGTCATCGTCGCGTGCAGCGAGGCCGCGACCACCCGCACGCTTGCCGTGCGCGCCGGGCCGACATTGGGCGCAGCCGTCACCGTGATCGAGGCGCCGCTCGGCCCTTCAGCCGGGGATACGGTCACCCAGTCGGCGTCGCTGGTCGCCTCCCACGAGGGTTGGACCGTGGTGACTTTGGTGGTGGTCGACCCGCCACTCGCGCCAGCCGACCAGCTGGTTCGCGACAGGGTGAGCGTGCCTGCGGCCTGCGTGACCGTCATCGTCCGCGATAGGCCCCCGGCGGTAAAGGTCACCGATCCGGGCACCGGCCCCGGAATCCCATTGGGCTCGACGGAAACCGTGGCCTTGGTGCCGCTACTCCCCGACGATGGCGTCACGGACAGCCACGATGCAGACGTGGTAGCCGTCCACTCGGGCTGGTTGGTTGTCACGGTGGTGGTCGTGGAATCGGCCTTCGCCGGTGCCGACCACGCGGTCCGCGACAACGAGAGGGTCGGCGGGATCGGTTGATTCACTTCGACGGACGTCGCACCGGCGTACGTGGAGAAGGTGACGGTGCTCATGCGGCCCGCTGACCCGCTGTTGGCCGCCGCACGCAACGTGACCGCAGTGTCTCCGGTCCCCCACGATGGGGTGGCCGTCACCCACGCGGGCAGGTCCGTCACCTCCCATGGCGTCCCGTCGGTGTGAACTTGCACGGTGGTGCTGCCGCCCGTCCCCGGCGGGTTCCAGACCCGCGGCGTGACGGTAATGGCCGCGGGGGCGCCCGCTTGGGTAACCACCAGTCTCGCCAGCACCTCATCGCCGCCCCCGGTGAACAGCACCTCGCCGCGGCGGGACGGGCCCGTGTTCGGATAGGCGGTTACCGTGAGCGTCTGGCTCGCCGCGCCGGGGTATCCCGACTGTGGGTATACCGCCAGCCAGCCATTCGACGACGGCGCCGCCGCGAACCTCCCCGTGCTCGACGTCACTGCGATGTCCAGGTTGCTTCGGGTAGCGGGGGGGCTCCAGGTGTTGGGCGACAGTGTGACCTCGGCCGGCCGTACCGTCAGGGCGTAGGGCCCGGTGTCCGTGTCCCCGATCCAGCTAGACCAGTTTCTGACCTCCACGTAGTAGGTGTCGTCCGCCCCCATTTCGCCACCAACGTGGTAGCTGGGGACCGCGAGCGGACTCCCTGCCGAAACCACATGCGCGCCGTCGGAGTCCAGCAGAGCCAGGCCTAGCGTGCCCACACCAGTCGCGACCACGCTCCACGTCCCCGATGTGGGTACCACGAGGCGCCAATAGTCATGGTCGTCGCCACGCTCCAGGCTGCCGATGGCAGTTCCCTCGTCGCCGTCAAATGCGATGACGCACGCCGTCGAGATATCTCCGCCGCAATCGTCCGGGCCGGGTCCGCGGTCTTGGCGAATCGTCAGCGCCGCGGTCTGGCCGCCGGAGACGAACACCACCTCGCCTTCCCGTGCCTCGCCGATGTTGGCCTGGACCGACACGTAAATGCTGCCACTTACGCCTTGAGTGTCGGAGAGCCCCACCCAGTCAGGCTTGGCCTCTACGCGCCACACGCCGTGATTCAACGACACCTCTGCGGTCGTCCATGATTCCCACCATGGCGTCTCCCACAGCGAGGGCGTCACACGGATCACGGTCGGCGCGGCGGCCTGTGAGATGTACAGCGTCGCCGTCGGCCGGTCCTCGCCCGCCGAGAACACCACCGAACCGGAGCGCAGGGCACCAGTGTTCTCGGCGACGGCGACTGTGACCGTCGCGGTTCCGCTCGTCCGGCCGGACGGGGTGACAGTCACCCAGTCGGGCTTGTTCGTCACGGACCACGTGGCCGGGCCGGTGACAACCTGCACCGTGGTGGTCTGGGCCGTGTGGCCGGGTGCCCACCCCGTGGAACTGATGGTGATCCCACTCCCGGCTTGGGTCACCTGAAGACGGATGTTCGCGCTCCCGGCACCGAAGGTTACTGTGCCCGTGCGTGGCCCCGCCCCGGTGTTGGCCTGTACGGATACGGTCACGCTCTGGCCACCAATCGCAGCGGAACCCGACGATGGCGTCACCGACAGCCAGCTAGCCGAGGTCCCTGCCGTAAACGCCCCCGTGGTCGAGGTCACCGTCACCGGCAGACTGCTCGCGCCGTACGGCGGTTCCCACGTCTGGGTGGATACGTCGATCTGGGCTGGCTGCGCGGTCAGCGTGTACGGGCCGGTCGCGGTGTTCGAGTCGGAACTGGTGTGATTGGCGATCTCGACGTAATACGTCTGCCCGGCGACCACGGTGTCCACGAGCCTGAATTGCCCGTCCCCAGCGGCGTCATCGTCGGATGTCAACAACGCGCCGGCCGATCCCCGCAGGAATCCCGCAACATCCCCCGTCCCGGCGGCGGTGATGGTCCACGTACCCGACGTGGGCGGAACCCACCGCCAATAGTCGTGGTCGCTGCCGCGTTCGAGGCTCCCCGCCGCAGTCCCCTCATCGGCATCGAACTCGAAGGCACAGGTGGTCGAAGTCGTCGCAGCGCAATCGTCGGGGAAACCGCTCTGGCTTACGGTGATGGAAACGACCTGGTCACCCGAGGCGAACACCACTTCACCGGTGCGTGCATTTCCCGCGTTGGGATGGGAGGTGAGGACGACCTCCGCCCCCGGCGGGCCGCTGGTGGGTGAGACTTCCACCCACGCCGGTCTGGACTGCCGCGTCCATGTACCGTGGTTCAACGACACGGTCGCGGTGATGGAAGAAGACTCATGGGACGGGTTCCACGCGTTCGGGCTCACGCCGAGCACGGTTGGTGCGGCGCTCTGCCTGATCGTGACAACGGCGGTCTGGCCACCCGAAGCGAACACCGCTTGGCCTTGACGAGCCTCACCCATATTGACCGCGGCCGTCAGGATCACCTGCCCGGCACCGCCACTGCGCGGCGTGACCGTCACCCACGAAGGTGCGGACGCCACGGTCCACGTGCCGTGGTTCAACGACACCGTGACAGGGAGTGAGGCGACGCCATGGGCCGGGTTCCACGCGTTCGGCGCCACCCCGATCACCGTCGGTGCGGCGGCCTGCGAGACTTCCAGTCTGGTGATGGGATAGGAGCCCGCCGCGAATATGACTTCGCCTTGGCGGGCCGCGCCCGCATTCGCTGCCAGCGACACGGCGACGGCTCCCCGTGGACCGGTGGAGGGGGTCACCACGATCCAGTCCGGCCGTTGAGACACGGACCAGGACGGCTCGTCCGTCACCACGTCAACCGTCAGTGTCCGGGCCGAATGGTCTGACCACAGGGACTCGGGGATGACCGTTAGACCTCGCCGGACTTGGGTGACCCGCAGGACTGTCGAAGCCGTGCCGGCCGAAAATGTGACCGTGGCACTTCGCTGGATGTCGGGGCTGGCCTGAGCCGAAACGGTCACCACCTGCCCCGTGGTTGCGGCCGAACCCGACATTGGGGAAACCGACAGCCAAGCAGCGGAAGCGCGAGCCGAAAAGCCACCCGTGGTCGAGATGACGGACACGCTGAGCGTACCAGCGGTTTCGGAGGTATCCCAGGTCTGCGTCGACAAGCCAATTCGCGCAGGTCCGGCGATCAGGGTGTAGGCGACAGTGTCGGAGTTCGTCCTGTAGGAGTCGTGGTCGCTGACCTGAACATAGTAAGTCTCACCTGCGATGACATCGTACGTCATCCTAAATTGCCCATTGCCAGCGCTGCCATCGTCGTATGTCAGTAGCACGCCGCCCGAAGAAATAAGGGATCCGCTGACATCACCATTCCCCTCGGATGCGATAACCCATGTACCTGACGTGAGCGGAGTGAGCTGCCAATAGTCGCGATCACGCTCCCACTCAAGATTGCCCACGCCGGTTGCCCCGTCACCATCAGCCTGGAGCGCGCACACGGTAGACAGCGCGTTTCCGGGGCAGTCATCGGGAGCCCCAGTTTGGCGCACAGTCACCGTGGCGCTTTGCCCACCGGAGGCAAAAACTAACTCACCCTCACGGTCGTCACCTCCGTTCGTCGCAGCAGTGAGTACAATCTCACCAGCGGGGCCATTGATAGGCGAGACCGCAACCCACGAGGGCCTGGACTGTAGTGCCCATGTGCCGTCGTTGAGCAAAATCGTGCCGGTGGTGAAGGCGCCGCGCCACGGCGGCTCCCACAGCGTGGGCGCAACGTCGATCACTCTCGGGCCAGCCTCCTGAGAGACAACAAGCTCTGTCACGGGGTAGGCGCCCGTCTTGAACCCTACGACCCCCTCGCGAGCCGGACCAGTGTTCGCTGCGACCGACACAACCACCCTCCCGGTTGCCCCAAACGGAGGAGATGCATCAAGCCAGTCCGGCATGTCCACGACTGACCACCTATCGTCGTCTGAGGCGATCTGGATATTCAGGTCTTGTGCCCTGTGGTCGGGCGACCAAACATCCGGGCTGACGGTAATCGCTCTCGGTGCCTGGGTGACCTGGAGAGTCTTGGTACCAGTTCCGTACCAGAATCTCACCGTCCCTGTTCTCATCGCGTCCGAACTCGGCTCAGCAGTTACGGTAACGACCTTCCCGCTCAACGCAGTCCAATAGGCATCTGGCGGCGATGCTGTCAGCCAACTCGCTGATGTCGTCGCGTAGAAACTCCCCGTGCTCGATGTCACCACGACATCCAAGCTGCCACCGGACTCAGTCACGTCCCAAGTCTCGACGGACAAGTCGACACGTGCCGGGCGGACTGTCAGAGTATATTCACCGGTCGCAGTGTTAGTATCCAGGCCATTCATGTTTTCGATCTCGATATAATAGGTCTGCCCGGTCACAAGGTTCCAAATTAGTCCGCTACCTCCACCAGCGGTTCTCAGTGGATTACTCGTCGAATCCATGAGGGTGAGCTCGACAAGACCTTTATATCTTGCAGTAACCGCCCACATCTCCGACGTGGGCGACACAAAACGCCAGTAATCGCGATCGCTGCCGCGCTCAAGGCTGCCATTCGCAATGCCTCCATCGCCATCGGATTCAAGCGCGCAAATCGTGGATACTTCGCCGGCGCAGTCGTCGAGTGTGAGTTGCTGGCTGACCGCAATGGTTGCGGATTCGGTGCCGGAAGCAATAGTCACCGTTCCCGTTCGTCCAACGCTGCCCAACGGTCCGGCCGCAATTGTCAGCACACCCCTGTTCGACGGATTCCGATCCACCGAAAGCCACGCGCTGGAAGTCGACGCGATCCACTCGGCGTTGGCGGTATCCACGAATAGTTGCTCAGATCCACCCCACTCTGGGGGATCCCATGTGTACTGCGACAGGTTCACGCCAAGACTCTCGTTCGCCAGGTCAATGCAAACTGTGGCCGCGCCCGCGGCGATGTCTGCGCTCACCACCGTGATCCGCAAACGGCCACTTTGGGAATAGAACGAATCATCAGGCTGGAAGAGTGTCCGCCCGCTCCGGCTACGGTGCGCAGGCTGGAGTTGCAAGGAATCCACGCCGGCCTCGAACCTAAGACTGGCGGTGCCAAGTGTAATCATGACTCCACCCCGGTCGCCGTTGTGTCCGTTAGCGTAATAGTCGACCCAATAAACGCGCTGTTGCGGGCCAGTTCCATCCACCACCCTCAAGCCTTGTAGCATGGCCAGATTGGGAACAGATCCAGCATTTATTGTGTACACAGCACCGTTGACAGAGGCGTCGATAGTCAAGTAGCCCTTGCCTTCGAGGATCATACCTTCCGCTGCCTTCTGCTGGACGGAAAGCGGATACTCCGGGCCGCTACTGAGGGAAGCCCCCATCATATTGTACGAGTTCCAAGAACTCCCCCATGGACAAGCGTCCTCACCGGTAAGTTCACTGTCGAACCGCCCACTTGGACACGACATGCCGCCCGCGTGTGCGAGACCGAGATTGTGCCCTATCTCATGCCCGAAGACAAGTGGATGGGGAAACGTCGTGTCGGCCGGGTCGAAGTCTGTGGGAACAATCAAGTGTATCGTTCCGGGTGATGAGAAGTTCGTAAGAAGCCATGCCATGCCGCCATACTGATGGTCACAAGGGCTGGTCTCTTCGTCTCTGGCCGTCAGGACCACCAGGTGGTGCTGAGCGTCATTGCTCTCCCACCTATAGGTGGGCTTGTTCGCCTCGGTCAGTGCCTGGGTCGCCGCGGTCTCGATCTCGGTGAAGGACTGTGAGCACTGGGCAGGGCTTTGCGTCCCGATGACATCATCCCAGTCGTAGACAAAGTTCACTGCTCCACGGGATTCACGGATCCAAAACTCGGCCATGCCGTTCACGTAGGCGTCGAGTTGTTCACGGCTCCAGAACACGCCACGATCATCGCGGGCCATGAACACGAAATGCAGAGTGTGGACGTATGGTCCGGGCAGGGTGGATGCGGCGGCTTGCGCGGCGGACTCCATGACCGACGCCTCTTCGAGGTGCAAGGGCCCATCGGTATTGGCCGCCGCTTCCAATAGCTGGCCCGGCACTTCATCAGATGCCGCAAGAGGACCGGCATCCGCGGCTTTGACGAGGTCGATCCGCATGTCCGCCTCCAGGCTCGCCACAGCCGTTCCTGGAACCTTCACCGTCGCGGCAATCATGTCGCCTGAGGCGATGCTTGGTTCAACGCTTTCGGGATCGATGGTCACGAATTGGCCCGAATCGAGCGCCACCACGGTCTCCGGCGCCTGGGGGTCGCCATCGGCGGTTTGGAGGAATTGGCCGGTCAGTGTCACCTCGACGCCATCGGCGATGAGGGTGTCCAGCACCTCGGCGCTCCCCGGGGCGTCATCGTCCGCTGACACCGCAATCAGCGAGGCAGCGGATGGAGCCGGGGCCGTGATCTGGATCTGGGCTGCGGCGAGGGCGCAGGATGCTGGCACGCCGACCGTCGTCAGGGTGAGCGCGCCCGCCAGGGCGGCGTACAGGAGCCATGCGCGCCGGTCGCGCAGGTCCGGTCGGGCTGGAACAAAACGGGAGGAATCGGTATGTGAATGGGACGGCAAGCTGGAGCGGTTCGGGGTCATGTCGCGTCCAATGCTGGGGGGCGGTCAGGGAAGAAAGACGCGGGCGCGGGCGCGTCGCCTGGCCTCAGCTTCCGCGGCACCACTTCTGGTGAATCGCTGCGGCGTATTGGCCGTCAGGCAAGCCCGCACCTACCCCGCGAATGCTACCCACGCGGAGCCATGCGCGCCACCAAACCTGCTCGGTGGTGCCCTCGTTCGATGACCCACACTCACATCGTCACGGGAGACAAGGGCCGGTTGGTCGTTCCGAGGCGAGTTCGCGGCCGGCATGGATGGCCACCCGGCAGCCAACTGGTCTTGAGGACGAAGACGGCCGTGGTGTGCGGATGGTGTCGGTACACGAAGCGCTCACCGAGTTCCGGGCCTCCGTGGCGGGCACCGAGTCGCCCGTCGAGGACTTGCTAGCCGAGCGCCGTGACGAAGCGGCGCGCGAAGCGGCCGGCCAGTGGGTGTGCTTCTCGACTCCTCCGCCATCCTCGCCTACCTGTGGAACGAACCTGGCGCCGATCGGATCGAGTCCATCTTCGCGTCTCACGACCCGGTCGCGTGCACGGTGGCAAATTGGGCGGAGATCGCCGCCAAGATACTGGGTCGAAGGGGTTCTTGGACGGCTGCTTGCGCCGTGTTGATCTGCCAAGGCCTACGCCATCGTGCACGTCGAACCCGACGATGCCGTCCATGCCGGCCGCTTGTGGACCCAGCATCCGCAGTTGTCGCTCAGCGGCCGGTTCTGCCTCGCCGTGGGCCACCGGCGCGGCAATACGATCCACACCGCCGACCGCCGGTGGGCGGCACCACCCCGGTATCGCGATGGCCGCATCGACATGGCTGAACAGCAGACTACGACACACCGCGCGGGCACCGAGATGGCGCAATTGCAGACTCCACGTCCCGTCAGGCCCGGTTTGGAGGCATCGAAGTCTGCCAATGCGCCATCTCGAT
>JAISBQ010000317.1 GCA_031266115.1 Bifidobacteriaceae bacterium | reverse complement strand
CCTCCAACGCGGCGGCCTTGAGAGCTGGCTGCGAAGCATCGCCCCACACCACATGCTGCCCGCCGGCCACGGTGAAGTGCACGGTGTCTCTGGTCGCGGCGCCGATCGAGGCGATGGTGGCGGCGAGGGACGCCGGGATCGAATCGAGCACCTCAAGGACCGTCCGCAGGGTGCGGGCATCGGAATCGGTCAGGGGAACATCTACCTCGGGGACGCCGGCCGGCGGCGCTGCGACGGCCGCCAGCTGAACACCTTCGGCATCCAGGAGCACAAACCGTCCGCCATCCGCGACCGCCGCCACGGGAATCCGTGCCTCGATCGACACAGTCACGCCGGTGGGCCACACTCGCGCCACACTGGCGGATTTCACCCCGCGGATCGATTCGACATCGGCGGCCAGGTGCCCAAGATCAAGGCGCGCGAGCGGCACACCGACCACCGGCGCCATGACCTCGGCGACCTGATCGGCCGTCACTACCCCGGCGATCCCGCGTACCTGGATCTGGCCGTCGCGCACCGCGCACACCGGTGAGAAGAAGACCACAGCCGCCAGGGCCACCGGAATGGCGGCCACAGCCAGGCGCCGCACCACCCGCCATCGCCCGGCGCGCCGCTCCGCGCGAGCGCGGGCAGCGAAGCGTTCGGTGGATGTGAGAGCCTCGGCGGTCTCACGCCCGAGGCTCCCCGGCAGGGGTGGCGCGGGACGGGCCACTGTCCCTGTGGGACGCGCCGGACGATGGGGATGGCTCGCCGCCGAACGTTCGCGTTTCGCCTCCCGCCTTGCGGCCCGGTCGGGCCGCCGTTCCCGGCGCCGGCCCGTGCCGTCCGACGCGTCGAGCACCGCGACGAGGCGCCGGCCCGGCATGGGTGCCACGGGGCTCGCAGGACGGCGGCGCGCGCTCACGATGCCATCCCCTCGGGGTCGGTGTGGCTGGTGTGTTCAGCGTGCTCAGCCAGGCTGGCGAGTATCTCGGGTACCAGGTCCGTCACGTCGCCCGCGCCGAGCGTGAGGATGATGTCGCCGGCGCGGGCCCATCCGGCGAGGCGATCGGCCACGTCGCCGCGGTGTGGGAGATGCACCGCGCCGGGCACGCGCGAGGCGATGAGATTCCCATCCACGCCGGCTACCGGCTGCTCGCGCGCCGCGTAGACATCCATCACCGCCACCTGGTCCGCCGCGGCCAGAGCCGCGGCGAATTCCGGCGCGAAGGCCGCCGTGCGCGAATACAGGTGCGGCTGGAAGACCGCGACAATCCGCCCGCTGCCCGCCACGGTTCGGGCCGCCGCCACAGTCGCGTCGATCTCCGTGGGGTGGTGGGCGTAGTCGTCGATCACCCGCACCCCGCTCACCTCGCCGCGCAGCTCGAACCGGCGCGCCGTTCCGGCAAAGGACTCCAGGCCGCCGACCAGCGCGGCCTCGTCCTCCCTGCCGAGGCGCCTGGGGATCCGCTGGATTGCCGCGACCGCCGCGGTGTAGGCCGCCGTCACGTTGAGGGCGATGTGCCGGCCGGGCATGGGCAGGGCGATGGTGACCATGTCGCCGCCGGCGTTGGTGAAGCGAATACGCGGCCTGGGGTCGCAGTTCTCGGCAGCCCCCTCCCAGGCGATGCGCGCGTCCGCGCCAGACGTGAAGCCGTAGGTGATGACGTCGCTGCCCGCGCGCCGGGCCTGGGCACCAACGCGGGCCGCGCCCGGATCATCGGCGCACACCACGAGGACGCCGCCCGGCCGCATCGTCGCGGCGAACTCGACGAATGCCTCCTCGACAGCCTGCAAGCTGCCGTAGTGGTCGAGGTGGTCCGGCTCGACATTCGTCACTACACCCACGTCTGGGCGATAGGCGAGGAACGACCCGTCGGATTCGTCCGCCTCGAGCACCATCACGCCACCACGCCCCACCGCGGCACCGTGTCCAGTTCCCGTGACGACGGCGCCGATGGCGTAGCTCGGATCCCATCCACCTGCGGCCAACGCGCTAGTCACCATCGCCGACGTCGTGGTCTTGCCGTGGGATCCGGCCACGGCGACCACGACATCGCGCGCCGCGATCAGCGCCAAGGCCTCGCTGCGGTGGATCACCGGTATCCCGAGTTCCGTGGCACGCACGAGTTCGGGATTGTCTGGCGGGATCGCCGAAGAGCGGACCACGAGGCAGGCGTCCTCGACGGCCGTTCGGTCGTGGGGTGCGCGGGCGTCCACGCCTAATGCCCGCAGCCGGGCAAGAGTGGCCGATTCGGTACGGTCGGTGCCCGAGACCCGGTGGCCGAGTCCACGCACCAACTCCGCGATGGCGGACATTCCGGCGCCGCCCACGCCGACCACATGCACACGTCCGGTGCCGTCGAGGCCAACGCCCACCCCCCGGGTCATCGCGCCACCTCCTCGATCAGGTCCGCCAGCCGTGCCGCACCGTCCCGGATGCCCACGGCGGAGGCGCGGGCCGACATCGTCGCCAGGGTGTCAGGGGCGCAGAACAGGGGTGGGAGGCGATCGGCGGCCCACTGGGGTGTGAAATCGCCGTCCGCCACCGCGATGGCACCGCCCGCCTCCACCAGGTCGCGGGCATTGAGTCCCTGTTCACCGTTGCCGATCGGGAGCGGCACCAGCACCGAAGCGACCCCCACCGCCGCGATCTCGCTGACGCTGCCCGCGCCCGCTCGCGCGATCACCAGGTCCGCCACCGCATAGGCCAGGTCCATCTGGTCCAGGTACTCCCGAACGTGATAATCCGGGTGGACGATGGCGCCCCGGGCCTCGCCGGCCTTGCCCGCACCCGTGAGGTGGAGTACCTGGACGCCGGCCGCGAGCAGGCTGGGGGCCACGGCGAGCACCGTCTGGTTGAGGCGTTGGGCGCCGAGTGACCCGCCGGTGACCACGAGCACCCGGCGTGCCGGATCGAGGCCCAAGGCATCCGCCGCACCCTGACGAGCGCGGGCCCGGTCCAGATCGGCGATCGCCGGACGAAGCGGCAGGCCGGTGAGGTGGGCACCGCGCAACGGGGTCCGCGAGAAGGCGACCGCGACGCGGGCGGCGCGCCAGGCACCAAGACGGTTGGCCAGGCCGGGGCGCGAGTTGGCCTCGTGGACAACGACCGGCACACCGCGCCGTCTGGCGGCCAGGTAGGCCGGCGCGGCGACGTAGCCGCCGAAACCCACCACCACATCGGCGCCCACCCGGTCGATGGCCCAGCGCGCGCCCCGCACGGCGGCGACGAGGCTGCCCGGCAGCCCGCACCACTCGGTGCTCACCTGGCGGGGGATGCGGGCCCGCGGAATGGTCACCAGGTCGAGGCCCGCTTCGGGGACGAGGCGCGCCTCCAGGCCAGCCGAGGTCCCCAACGCGGCGAGACGGACCTCCGGATCGCGGCGCACAAGCTCGGCCGCCGTGGCGAGCAGCGGATTGACGTGGCCGGCGGTACCCCCACCGGCGAGCAGGGCCCTCACGAGCGCACCTTGCGGGGCGCGAAAACCCCGAAGGCCCTGGCAACAACGCCACGCCGGGCCCGTAGCAGGGGGCCAACGTCCGGGTCGCCGCGCATCAGCCCGATCACGGTGCCGATGGCGGCGAGCCCCGCGATCAACGCGCTGCCCCCGGAGGACACAAAGGGCAGTGGCACACCGATCACCGGCAGCACCCTGATCACCATGCCGATGTTGATGACGGCCTGTCCCAGGAGCCAGCACCCGATAGCGCCCACCGCGATCTGCGCGAACCGGTTGGGGTGCAAGCGCACCACCTGGAAGAGCCCCACGGCCAGCACCGCGAACAACACCAGCACCACGATGCACCCGACCAGGCCGAGTTCCGCCCCGATGACCGCGAAGATGAAGTCCGAATCCGCCTGGGAGAGCCACTCCCACTTGACCCGCGACGCCCCGAGGCCTTGGCCGAACCACCCGCCCTCAGCCAGGGCATAGCTGGCCTGGCTCACCTGCCAGCAGTCATCCGACCGGTCACACACCGACGGGTCGAACAGCACCTCGATCCGGGTGCGCCTCTCGTCGTCGGCGAACACCTCGAGCGCGGCGACCAGGGTGAGGCCCACGAGGACCACGCCGATCCTCCTCCACGGCACGCCGGCCACCACCAGGGTCCCCACCGCCATAAGTCCGATGACGAAGGCGGTGCCGGCATCGTGCCCCACAACCACCACCCCGCCGGCCACTGCCACGCCAGCCAATGCCGGAATCGCGAGGTGGAACCAGCTTCCGAGGAGGCGCGCCTTGGCCGCGAGTACGGACGCAAGCCACAGGGCCAACCCGTACTTGAGGAACTCGGCCGGTTGAACCGAATGATCCCCGATCATCAGCCAGTTCGTGTTGCCGCCGTAGCTGCGCCCGATGATGGGGACGAGGATCTGGAAGGCCAACGTCCCGCCGAATGCCGCCCACGCCCACCACTTTTCCCACGTGGGAATCGGCACGCGGGACAGCGCGAATCCCCCCGCGATCCCCACCGCGATAAACAGGCCCTGTTCCTTCGCCGTGGCCCACGGGGATTCGCCGAGGGCAAGCGCATCCACGGTGTGGGAGGAGACCACCATGGCCAAGCCCAACGCCACGAGGAGGCCCGTGGAAAACAGGATCGTGCAGTAGGCGGTCACCAGCGATCGGGCTGCTAGTGGTCGCTGAACGGCGAACGACTCAGCCACCATGGTGTGCCTCCCGTCCGCGCGACCTGTCGGTGTCCATCGCTGCGTGTGGTCGCTGAACGGCGAACGGCTCAGCCACCATGGTGTGCCTCCCGTCCGCGTGGTTCTTCGATGTCCATCACGGCCGCGACGAAGGCCTTCCCGCGCTCGGCGTACGAGGCGAACTGGTCCCACGACGCCGCCGCCGGCGCAAGCAGAACCACCCCGCTCCCTTGCGCGAGATGGCGCGCTTCGCGGACGGCGCTTCCCATGACACGGTCAGTGTCCCCGTCAGGGACCTCGACCACGGGCACCCCGGGGGCGTGTCGCCGAAGAGGGCCCGTGAACGGCGTCCGGTCCTTCCCGATCACCACGGCTCCACGCAAGGTGCCGCCGATGGCGCGCACCAGGGCGTCCATTGAGGTCCCCTTGGTCTGGCCACCGGCAATCCACACCACGCTGCGCGGAGCGAACCCGTCGAAATCGGCCTCGGTCGCGTGAGGGTTGGTGGCCTTGGAATCGTTGATGTACACGATCCCGCCGTCCCGTCCCACGATCGACATGCGGTGTTCACCGAGAGCGAAACCGCGCAGACCGGCCCCGATGGCCGGCCCATCCACACCTCCGGCCCGGGCGAGAGCGATGGCGCCCAAGGCGTCGAGGACCAGGGGGCGCGGCATGTCGGCGCCGGCCTGGCGAGCGTTGGCGGGTGGCGCGAGGTGGGCGATGTCGGCGATGGCCGCCACCTCACGGCCTGTGTCGTCCGCCCATGCGCGGTCGACGATCACGCAATCGGCCACACCCAATTCCCCCCGCGCGGGCGGGCCCGGCGTCACG
The DNA here is from genome assembly GCA_031266115.1 of Bifidobacteriaceae bacterium. GTDB lineage: Bacteria > Actinomycetota > Actinomycetes > Actinomycetales > WQXJ01 > JAIRRT01. Next base: position 3,790 of record JAISBQ010000317.1, on the reverse strand, counting down.
CGGACCCGGCGGGCCGCCGGGTCCGGATGCGCCCAGCGATCCACTATCCGGCCGAGGCCCGCGTCCGGACCGACCACCACGGCGCGCTCAGCACCGTCGGCAACCCTCGCCTTGTCCCTGATGTACTCGTCGAACGATTCGTGCCAGTCGAGGTGATCCGGCGCGATGTTGAGCAGCAACGATGCTGTGGGCGCAAGGGAGTGGGTGAAGTGGAGTTGAAAGCTCGACAACTCGCACGCGAACACATCGATCGTCGGATCGCTCACCGCCTCGACCAGTGGCCGTCCGACATTGCCCGCGGCGATGGCGCGGCGGCCGGCGGCCCGCGCGATCGCCCCGGTCATCTCGACCGTGGTGGTCTTCCCGTTGGTGCCCGTCAGGCACAGCCAGGCGGCATCCGGCCGCGCGCGCGTCCGCCACGCCAGTTCGACCTCGCTCCACACGTCCACCCGCCCGACGGCGGCGCTCAGCGGCGCGCGCCAGGGCGGCCAACCCGGCGAGGCGACCACCAGGTCGATCTCGTCGAGATCGAGATCGCGCCCGCCGATCACCGGGGCACCAAGGCGACAGGCGTCCGGGTGGGGCGCGGCGTCATCGTCCACCAGTGTGACGACCGCTCCACCGCGCCGCAGCGCCCGCGCGCTCGCCTGCCCGGAAACGCCGAGACCAAGCACGGCCACCCTGACATCCGACAGATCCAGGCTCACCGTTTACTCCGACAGATACTGAAGCGATTCGCCATAGAACAGGCCGACCCCGACGGCGACAAAACCGATGGCGATGAGCCAGAAGCGGATGACAATGGTCACCTCGCCCCAGCCCGATAGCTCGAAGTGGTGGTGCAGCGGCGCCATCTTGAATACCCGCCTCCCGCGAGTCAACTTGAACCACCCGATCTGGATGACATCCGACATCACGATGATGAAGAACAGGCCGCCGACAATCAGGGCAAGCACCTCGGTCCGCGTGACGATCGACACCCCGGCGTACGCGCCGCCCAGGGCGAGGGCCCCGGTGTCGCCCATGAAGATCCTGGCCGGGGAGGCGTTCCACCACAGGAAGCCCAAGCAGGCGCCCATGATGGCGGCCACGGCGATAGCCACGTCGAGCGGATCGCGCACGGCATAGCAGCCCACTTGCGCCCTAGTGGGCGCACACGCCTGGTTCATCTGCCACAGCCCGATGATCACATAGGCACCGAACACCATGGCGCTCGCCCCCGTGGCCAACCCGTCGAGGCCGTCGGTGAGATTGACGGCGTTGGACCACGCGGTGATGAGGAAGTTGGCCCACAGGACAAACAGGACTATCCCGATGGTCCGTCCGGCGAAGCCCAGGTCGATGGAGGTGTCACGCAAGAACGAGATGCGCATCGATGCGGGGCGCAACCCCTCAGGATCGGGGAATCCCATCGCCATCAGGGAAAACGCGATGCCTACACCGCCTTGGCCGAGGATTTTCCAGATCGGGCGCAATCCGAGCGACCGCTGGCGGCGGATCTTCAGCGAATCGTCCATGAAACCGATCAGACCGAGGCCCGCCATGAGGAAAAGCACCAACAGACCTGAGGCGTTCGGGTGGTGGCTCCCCGCCACGAGGTTCGATCCGAAGTATCCGGCCACCGTCGCCGCGATGATGACGATACCGCCCATGGTGGGCGTGCCGCGCTTGGTGTAGTGGGCTGTGGGGCCGTCCTGCCGGATGAACTGGCCCCACCGGTGCGAGACCAGCAGGCGGATGAGCAGAGGCGTGGCGAGGAGCGACAGCGCCAGGGCGATGGCGGCGGCGACCAGGATGTTCACCATCGCTACGCCTCCCCACCCGTGGACGCGGCCTCGGCAAGCGCGTCCGCGAGACGCCACAGGCCGACGCGGAGGGATCCCTTGATGAGAATGACCGTGTTTGTCGCCTCCGCTTCCACCGCTTCCATGATCTCCTGCGGCCCCGGCGCGGGATCCCAGAACTCGACGGCCTGGGGGCCCATGCCCGCCGCGAGCGCTCCGGTGGCGATGGGTCTTGCCCCTTCGCCCACGGCGATCAGCCGGGTGACACCAAGGGTTGCCGCCAACCGGCCGAGGGCGAGGTGGGCCTCGACGCTGTGCGAGCCGAGTTCGAGCATCTCCCCGAGCACCGCCCAGGACTGTGCTCCGGTGGCTACGGCGGTCTCGGTGAGGGCTGCGAGCGCCGCCGCCGATGACGCCGGGTTGGCATTGTAGGCATCGTCGAGCAGGCGCACCCCGCCCGGCAGGTCGATGAGGGCCATGCGGTGGCGCGAATCCGCGCCGGCGCCGTTCAACGCGTCGCCGATCTGCTCCGGCGTGGCACCCAGCGCGATGCCGCCGGCCGCGGCCGCCACGACGTTGATCCCGTGGTGGGCGCCCACGAGGGCGGTGGCGAGGTGGAGGGGGCCTTTCGGTGTATCGATGTCCACGCTCACGTGACCGCGGGCGTCGGTGACGACCGCGCGCGCACGAACACCGGCATCCGGCGAGGTACCGAATATCAGGCGCTTGGCTGGGGTGGGCATCGCCGCAACCCACAGATCGTCGCCGTTGAGGACCGCGGTGGCATCGGGACCGAGCCCGGCGGGCAACTCGCCCTTGGCGGCGGCGATCGCTTCGATGGATCCGAATTCGCCGAGATGGGCCGGGGCGACACCGAGCACGATGCCGATGTCGGGGGTGGCGATCGCCGCGAGGGCGGCAATCTCGCCGGCGTGGTTGGCTCCCAGCTCCACCACCAAGAACTCCGTCTCAGGTGTCGCCGCCAGGATTGTCAAGGGGAGGCCGAACTGGTTGTTGTAGGAGCCCTTCGCCGCGGTGGTAGGGCCAAGGACGCCGCACACCCGTGCCAGGAGATCCTTGGTGGTCGTCTTGCCCACCGATCCGGTGACCGCCACCACCCGCACCGAAGGCGCGCGATGGCGCCGCCCGTCAGACCGCAGCGCCGCGAGATGGGCGCGAGCGAGGTCACCCAGCGCACCGGCGGTGTCGGCCACCAGCACGTGGGGACCTGGCACCGGGCGTTCGACCAGCGCCAGCCGGGCGCCGGCGCGGGCGGCGGCCGTCGCGAAATCGTGGCCGTCCACACGGTCGCCCACCACGGCGACGAACAGCGCGCCGGGGCTGGCCGTTCGTGAGTCGAGGGTGCACGAGGTGACACGGAGCCCATTCGGCGCCCCGGCGAGCACCCCACCGGTCCAGGTGGCGACATCTCGTGCGGTCATGTCCATGGGCCGTGCTCCCTCATCGCCTCGGCCAGCACCGCGCGGTCGTCGAAATCGACCACGGTCGCGCCCACGATCTGCCCAGTCTCGTGGCCCTTGCCGAGAATGGCGACCGCGTCGCCCACCTGCGCACCGTCCACGGCGGCGCGGATGGCGCCGGCTCTGTCGGCGATCTCCCACACCCGCGCGGCCCGTTCGCCGCCTCGCGGTGTTCCCTCCAGGACGGCGGCGCGAATGACGGCAGGATCCTCGTCACGCGGGTTGTCGTCGGTCACGATGACGACGTCGGCAACGGCGGCCGCGGCGGCACCCATCGCCGGGCGTTTTCCCTGGTCGCGGCCGCCGCCGGCGCCAAGGACGGCGATGATCCGCCCTTCGGTCCGCGGCCGCAGGGCCCCGAGTGAGGCGCTGATCGCCCCGGGTGTGTGGGCGAAGTCCACCAGGGCGAGCGGCGAGGGCGACGGGCCGTCTACGACCTCCATGCGCCCCGGCACGGATTCCAGACGCGCGATCCCCCGCGCGGCCGCCACCGGGTCGATGCCGGCGGTGATCGCGGCGACCAGC
>JAISBQ010000107.1 GCA_031266115.1 Bifidobacteriaceae bacterium | reverse complement strand
GGGACGACAGGCCGCCGAGGCCCGAATCAGAGTCTTCACAAACCCAGATCATGCCCCGGCGGCCCCCTCCACACCCCCAGACACGCAGGTCAAACCCCGAAACCCGACTGTAGTACTAGTGCCAATGATCGAGCAGCGGTTGGTCGCCATGACGAATCCTGGCAATCCAACGGCCTCCACTCAGCGTTATGTATTGACGGAGGAAGGCAGACGTGTCTTAGAGCGTCATTAGAAACCCCCGATCAGCTTCACGTTGTCACTGGTCAGGGCGCCGCTCAGGCAGTGCTCACCGAGTTTCAAATGCGCCTCTATAGTCGGCGAGATCTCCTCCCAACTGGCGAGGATGTTGCTGTCGAGGAAGACAATTGCGGAGTCATCCACGCAGACCGGCCTTGATGGCGTCGCCGTCATGCTTGGCGCTCGAAGCCATCAGGATTTGTCGGAACCGGTCGTATTCCGCGACGGGTATCCGGTCACAGAGGAGATGGTGGTCACATGCCGGTGCGACGCGGCACGTCTGGCGGCATTCGAAGGCTTTCAAGAGCGTCGGACTCTCCGGGAGCGGGATATGGGCTGGTGACGGGGACGAGATCGACGTTGACGCAGCGCGACGACGACACCTCGAGAACCCGTCCGTCCATGCGGGGGAGGATTGTTTCGCCGAGTTGAGCGTTTTACTTGTCAGCCTGACCACGCCCTCGCGCCATTGGGATAGGCCGTGACACGCGTCCGCTCACTGGGACGCCGCTGAGCGACACAGCGCAGGATGCTCCTACCGGACCGTGAGGGTCACCGGCTCGGCGGCGCCATCGTCCACGATGCCGGACTTGTCAACAAAGCGAGCGGTCAACCGATACTTCCCATGCGCGAGGCGAGGCAGTGTGACGGTGATTACGCCGTCATCGTCGGAGCTGAGGACGGCACTCTTCTTGCCCGACTTCCACGACACCACCACCTTCCCCTCCGCCGCCACCGCCGCCTTCGGTGTGACTTTCACTCGGACGCTCGCGCGCGAGGCCGAGGAGACATCCTGCGCCACGACCCGCGCGTTGACGCGTACGGCGGCCTTCGGCGTGATCGGCGCCGTCGCCGCGAGCTGGACTGGGCAACGGCCTCCGTCGGGGGTGATCTCCTGAACGGCCGCCACCTGGAGCAGCGTGTGGCCGACATCCGTCCGAGCGACCCGATAGACCGAGGTGTTGGTGAACGCTTTGCTATCTAAATACCATGAGGTGGCCAGAATCTGACGCGTCTCCCACATCGTGTTCGCGCTCACGCCAACCAGGCGGTCGCCCGGATGGACCACCGACTGCTCGGTTGGACTGGGTAACACCAACTCTTGCCACGACAAGGGGCAGACGTAAACCGCTCCGGTCCCGCCGGCGTCACCCTCGGCGGGACCGGCGGCCACTGCACCCAGCGACGACGCCGCAACCACCGCGGCGACCACGACCCCAATCCTCCTGAGCCTGAACCTGCGCCACAACGCGCCGCCCGAGCCATTTCCCACCCGCACGGTGGTCATGACACCGCCTCCATTCCGTGCGTCGACCGCTCGGCACTCGAGCCTGCGCTCGCCGCCGCCATTCCGCTGGGCCTATCCGCCGAGGAGTTGAGCTGCACCCGCCGACGGGTCGGTCACCAAGAGGAGGACGCCCGCCGCCACGGCGGCGATCGCCACCAGGAATCCCACGGCCATGAGCACGGTGGTTGCCCTGCTCACGCGCGCGGTGCCTGCGCTCGCCGCCCCGCCAGTCGCCGGCGCGCGCGTCCCAGTCGGTCCGCTGAGCTTGGGTGTCGCCGCTCGGCGGGGGCGGCGCGCGGGAATGGCCGGTGGTTTCACCGCTTCGGTAGCAGCCTGCGAAACCGCCGCCTTCCCGGGACCCGATTGGGGCGGGATGGAGACCGTCGGCTCCCCGCCCTCGCGAGCATCCTGCCGAGGGCTCGTCGACCCGGCGCCGGCGAATCCCGCCCCACCGGTCACAGGCACAGCCGCCGATGGCGCTCCTCCACCAGCGCTAGCACCAGGCCTTTCCTGGGTTGACGCCCAGTCGAACGGGCCCCCATCGGCCAACCCGGCCGGGGACGCGCCAGACGCGGCCGCCACGGAAGGGACAGGTGCCACATCGGGGGATGCCGGGACCGCTGACGGGGACGATGACGCCCCGACGCCCTGCGGGGACACGGCCGCAGCTGCCGGCGCAGCTCCTAACCCCGCCGAAGCCGAGGATGGAGTCGAAAGCGCCGGTGCCGCGGGCACAGCTGATGGTGATGATGGGGCGACAGGCGTTCCCGGGGCCGATGGTTGGGCAGCCGAGACCGGCACCCCTGCGGACGGGACCGCCGATTCCGGCACCCCTGCGGGCCGAGTTCCAGAGACCGGTGGCCCAGCGGACGGGGCAGCCGAGTCTCGCACCCCCAAGGGCGGAACCGCCGAGGCCGACACTCCCGCAGGCGAAGCAGCCAAGTCTCGCACCCCCGACGGCGGGACCGCCGGCACTGGCACCCCCGAGGGTCGAGCGCCAGAGACCGGCACCCCTGCAGACGAAGCAGCCGAATCTCGCACCCCCGACGGCGGGACCGCTGGGGCCGACACCCCCGCTGGTGGGAACCGCGTGGTCTGCGCCCCGTGGGCAGCGGATGCGGATGGACCAGCCGGCGTGGCCGGCGTCGATGGCGCAGTTGACGGCGCCACGCCTGTCCCGGCCCCAGCAGGTGGACCGACCAGCGGGGCCGGTGCGGGCGATGGTGTAGCCGGCCCCGCTGTCCCGCCTTGCGGCACACGTGGCGCGGCATCCGCGGCCATCGCCGGTTGCGGGGAGTCAGACGCAGCGCCAAACGCCGCGGCGGGAGCCTGGGTCACAGGCGCCGATGGCGCGGACGGGCGTATCGAGGGAACACCGCCGAGGTCTCCGCCGGCCTCGTCTGGGCGGCCGGAGCCCGCCCCGCCCAGCGCTGATCGTAGGTTTAGGTGGAACGCAGCTCTCGGCCGAGCGTCGGTCTCGCTCACCGGTGCGGCGCCACCGGAGGACGCCGAGTACGGGGAGGCATCCACGCCACCTTGGCGACCACCGCCGAGCGCGGGCGGCGAATCGACCGGACCAGTATCCGGGGAGACCGCAGAGTTGGGCAGCACCACGCCAGCGGACGATGGCGCTGGGCCCGGTGTCGGCTCAGGCCGTCCTGGCGGCGGCGCTGCGATGCCGGTGCGCGCGGTCGATGGAAGGCTCGGCCACGTCCTGCCGAGGCGCGGGCGAGCCGGCGCTTGGCGGGGCGCGGAGCGACCAGGGGGCGGCGAGATGACGGGAGCGACCCCGGTGGAGGGCGGCGCCGCGTTGGGGCGGCCCACCGCGGGGCGGGGGGCATCCGAGCCGGCTCCAGGCATGGTGTCGGCGGGCGCGCCGAGGTCCGGAGTTGCACCACCAGCCGGTCTTGGTGTGGGCCTCGGCAGATCTCGTGCGGGATCCCGCGGCGTCTCGGCACCAGCCACGCGGCGACCAGCCCACACCGGGCGACCCGGCGTGACCACCACCGGCGGTCTACCTCCCGCATCGCGAGCCGAGGGGTCCGCGACCCCGCGCGTTGAATCGACTCGCGGTCCCGAGGTGCGGATCCCGGCACCTGCCCGCCGCGGACCGGGGGCCGCACCGGCCACGCCCGGACCAACAGCACCCGGACCAGTCAAGGGCGCACCCGCACCGGCACTGGGCACAGCCGCACCCGCACCAACCGCACCCCCACCACCAGCTGCACCCACACCATCGGCGGTCCTTGCTTGGTCGGTCACGGTGTCGGGGCCAGGGTCAGAGCCTGAAGCCGTCGCGCGCGACGGCGCGAATCGTGAGGCAACCGGGGATCGCCAGGCGGACGAACCCTCTGGCGCGCCGGCATCGGACGCGGGAGGACTGGCCGCATAGGCGTCCGGGAACGAGAGGGTCTGGGTCAGCATCGCCCTGTCGGCGTTCTGACGCGACAACACGGCAGCAGCCACCCCGGGTCCGCCGTATTTTGCGAGCCATTCGAGGAGCGCCGGGTACGCCGCTGTGTGCCATGCCACGCGAACACGCAGGTCAGTATGCAAGTGAGCAATGGTCGCCAAGTCCGCCGGAGTGGTGGAGGGGTCCTCAACCGCGCGTCGGGCGCGGCCAGGATCGGCCCACGTGTCCGTCATCGTTGTGGTTTCCTCACGTTTGAACGGCCGGGCAAGGCGTTGGCCACCGGACGCACCCTGCGGCAGGAGCGTCACGTGGCACACTGGGAGCCTAGTCCCCAAGGCGGCGATTTGCTGCCCCATGTGCCTGATCGGGCACCTTTGATGTGTTCAAGGGTCGACAATCGCGACTCAGATCACCTAATCGCCACCCCCGTCCCGCCGCCCGCTCGCCGCCGTCAACCGCTCGTGCCAGGTTCATCACCTGCGCGTTCACCGCTCGACCGACCTCCAACGTCGATCCGCTGGCTGCCGTGCCACCTTCGCTGCACCACCTGCGATGTGGCCACTGTCACCGCGATCCCGCCGGCCCCCCCATCTCGCCACCGGCGAGAGGCCGCTGCCCCACTTAGGTCGGTTGGTGTCGCCGAGCCCGGGGTTCGAGTCGCAGATCCGGGCGTTTGGGTACCCAAACCCTCAACTGGACAACCTCTGGGGCCCTTAGACCCGTCGAGTTGAGCGTTTGAGTAGCAGAACCGGCCCTCTGGCGACCCAAACGCTCAACTCGGCGAACAGCGCGCTCAGGTCCCCCACCGTTACGCCGCCGGGCCGCGGGCACCGGCGAGGATGGAGGCGATGATGGTTGCGACGCCATCGGCGGCTGCGGGGGGAGCTTCCTGCGTGGCCGCAGCGAGGACCGCTGGGGAAGACCCGCCCATCGCGACCCCCCGCGACGCCCAGCGCAGCATCGGGATGTCGTTGGAGCCGTCCCCGATGGCGACGGTGCCGGTCGGCTCGATGCCCAGGCGCGAGCGCACCACCTCCAGCCCACTGGCCTTGGTGACGCCCGGCGCGGTCACGTCCATCCATGCCGACCAGCCGATCTCATACGTCACGCACGGCAGCGTGACCGCCCCTGCTATCGCCGACAATTCCTGCGCCGTCAGGTCGAGAGCTCGGACAACCACTCGTGTGGCCGGGCTCGCCACTACCTCCGCGTAGCTCACCACATCGAAGCGTCCATGCAGTTCACCCGCGGGAAACTCCGCCGTCCCACGCCAACCTCGACCCACGTCTTCCACCGCGAACAGGGCGTCCGGCACAGCGCGGCGGATCGGATCAAGCGCCTCGGCCGGATCGAACACGACCGCATCCGTCACCTCGAACCCCTCGCCCACTCCAGGTGTCAAGCGGACGATGACAGCCCCATTGCTGCATACCGCCCACCCCTCCTGCAGGCCCAAGACACCCGCGGCCACCAGCGCGCCAGGCACGGCTCGACCCGTCGCCAGAACCGGGTGGATGCCGGCTGCCACGAGTTGGGCGACCGCCGCGCACACCGGAGCCGAGATGACGTCGCCGGACTGCGTAAGAGTTCCGTCAACATCCAGCGCGACCATGCCCACGGCGGCCGGATCGTGGTGGGGGCGAGCGCCGGAATCTGGCAGGTGCGCGACCACCTCGCCGTGAGCCCGCCGGCTTCCTGCCTCAGCACGGGGCACTGCCCCAGCCGGCGACGGCGCAGACGATGCAGTAGCCAGGGGTCCCGCGACGGGCGAAGGCCCCACAGCCGGCACACCAGACCGATCTCCCGTCCCAGCACAGGGCACCACCCCGGACGGCGACGGCCCAGCCGGTGCAGCAAACGGAAGCCCCGCAGCTGACGAGAGCCTCGCCCCAGCCCGACATCCCACCCCAGGCGGCCACGCCACAGCCGGCGCAACAGGCGGGAACCCCGCCCCAGTCTGGTGGTCCGGTCCCGTCACGCGAGGGCCGTGATCGTCGGCAGGATGTCCGTCCCCACGTCCGCCCTCAGCGCCTCGGGAACCACCACCGAACCGTCCGCCTGCTGGTTGTTCTCGAGAATCGCGACGATCCACCTGGTGGTGGCAAGCGTGCCGTTGAGCGTGGCGACGGCGCGGGTGAGGGTCCCGTCCGCGCCGGGGTCGCGTTCGCGGATGCCGAGGCGCCGCGCCTGGAACGTGGTGCAGTTGGAGGTTGAGGTCAACTCGCGATAACGAGACTGGCTGGGGATCCATGCCTCACAGTCGTACTTGCGGGCGGCCGAGGAGCCGAGATCGCCGGCTGCGACATCAATCACCCGGTAGGGCAAATCGATGGCTTGGAGCATCTCCTCCTCGAAGGCGAGTAGCCGCAGATGCTCCTCATGGGCGTCTTCCTGGCGGGTGAACACGAACATCTCAACCTTGTGGAACTGGTGAACACGGAAAATGCCTCGCGTGTCTTTGCCATAGGACCCGGCCTCGCGCCGATAGCACGCCGACCATCCCGCCAAGCGCTGCGGACCGGCGCCAAGATCGAGGATTTCCCCACTGCGATAGCCCGCGAGCGCTACCTCCGAGGTGCCGGTGAGATACAACTCGTCGGCCGGAAGGTAGTAGACCTCGTCGGCGTGCGCGCCGAGAAAACCCGTGCCCTGCATGATGTTCGGCTTGACCAGCGTGGGCGTCACCATGGGGATGAATCCCTCCGCGACCGCCCGGCGCATCGCGAGGCCGAGCAACGCCAGTTCCAGCCTCGCCCCAGGTCCGGTCAGGAAGTAGAAGCGGGCCCCGGAAACCTTGGCGCCCCTGTCCGTATCGAACGCCCCGATCGCCTGGCCAAGCTCGTCGTGGCCGCGCGGCGCGAATCCCTCCGCTTCGAAATTCCGCGGCGTCCCCACGGTGCGCACCACCTCGAAGGCGGTCTCGTCCCCTGACGGTGCCCCGTCTTCCACCAGGTTGGGCAGCCGCAGCGTGAGCGCCGTCACCTTGTCAGCGGCGGCCTCGGTCTCCGCCTGACGAGCCTTGACGCTGTCTGCGAGTTCCCTGGCCTGCGCCACCAACGCCGCCTTGTCCGCACCCGCCGCCTTGGCCACGCGCTTGCCGAGCTCCCGCTGAGAGGCCCGCTGGGTCTCATAGGCCGTCAACGCCGCACGATGACGGCGGTCCGCCTCCAGAATCTGGTCCACCAATGCCGGGTCGTCGCCACGGGCCCGCTGGGACTGCCGTGCGATGCCCGGATTCTCGCGCAGAATCTTCAGGTCAATCACACCGGCGAGGATACCGGTGGATGGGGAGCAGCCGTCCCTGGTGCGGGAACCCCGTGGCGATGAGCCGAGGATGTGCCAGGCGTGGTGGATCGCAAGACGGCGGGTCGTCCGATAGCGGCGCTATCGGATCCGCCCGCGGGCGCCTCGGGATTCCCCAACGGCCACTGAGGGGTGATGCGGCGCTGCATACCGCGGTTCTGGGCAGAATCTGGTCTTCCTCGCCATCGAATCCTGCCCGCTGGCGGGCGGCGACTCCTGCCTGACCTTCGCCGAAGCCAACGGCTGAGTCGACGCGGCCGGCGTGCGGGCGGCAACACACCGGTATGGGCATCGCTGTGAATCAGAGCTTGGCCCGCGGGGTTGGGGTGCTGGACCTTGGGCGTTGGCACCTCAGCGCACGTGCACGATGCCGAACCCGTGCCAACACACCCGGTCGCGGCCTGTTGGCGCGGGTTTGGCACTCACCTGGATCCGACGGCTTTTTGACCAGCGCTGTGACCTGGGGCGATACAAGACACTCAAACCCGCATCAATCACCTGTAGTGCCGGACCCGTGCCAACACACCCTGCCGTGGTCTGTTGGCGCGGGTTTGGCACTCACCGCCCGCCACGTCACCTCGTCTGGGTGTTCCATGAGGCCGACCAGACTGTCGAGTGTCACCTTCGGGGGCAATTGGGATGCCACCTGCACACCAGACACCTGGCGGCAGAGGACAATGGCGACATGGGGCCAGAGACCTGGACCGCCATCGGCGGCGTGCTGGTGGGTGCCGGAGGGGTCGGCGCGGCGATACGGACGCACCGAGCGCTGCGTCGCACGCGACGCGAACTGACCCTCACCCGCAAGGGTCACCGCCAGGCCGCTGGACCGCGCCTCGCCATCGTCGTCAACCCGACCAAGGTGGATGTCGAGGCGTTCCGGCAGGTCACGCACGCGGCGGCCGACCACCACGGCTATGGCGAGCCCACCTGGTGGTTTACCGAGCGATCCTCACCTGGGACCGCCCAGGCGACCGCAGCGGTGGACGCCGGCGCCACCCTCGTTGTCGCGGCCGGCGGCGATGGCACAGTCAGGGCGGTGGCCGGCGCGCTCACCGGCACGCGGGTACCGCTGGGGATCGTGCCCGCGGGCACAGGCAACCTCCTCGCCCGCAACTTGGGAATCCCCCTCGCTGGGGTTCCGGCAGCGATGCGTGTTGCCCTGGACGGGCGGGATCGGCGCGTGGATGTGGGCCGCATCACGGCCGTAAGCCGCAGGGGCGGGACCGTGGTGGAAGACGAGGTGTTCCTCGTCATCGCGGGGCTCGGCTTCGACGCGGCGATGGTCTCGGACACGGACCCGGAATGGAAGGCGAGAGTCGGATGGCCGGCCTATTTCATGTCCGGGATGCAGAATCTCAAGGGGCCGCGGCTCAAGGCCACTGTCGCCGTGGACGATTTCATCCGGTCGCTGTCTGCACGGTCCATCATGATCGGCAATTGTGGGCGGCTCCCGGCCGGTCTGCGGCTGCTGCCCGACGCGCGGATCGACGATGGCCTGGTCGATCTGGCCATGGCGGATGTCCGGGCGGGGCTCGTGGGGTGGGCGTCGCTCGCCACCCAAGTGGGTCTTCAGGGTCTTGGCGTCAAGAACCTGCCGACATTCGCCATGGGTCGCCTGGTCTACGACCAGGGAAGCCGCATCCACGTGGTCGCCGATGGCGCACCCCTGCTCCAGATCGACGGCGAACTGATCGGCGAGGCGAGCGAACTGAGCGTCCGCGTCGCCCCCCGCGCCCTCACGGTGCGAGTCCGCTGAAACACCCCGAAGGGCGAGCAAGAGCCGCCGAACCCAAGAGTTCGGGCAGCAAATCCGCCCTCCCGGGGACTCGAAGGCTCGGGCTCGCCGAAACAGCAGCGGCTCAGACCGTCTCGCCCCGGCGCACAGCGTCGATCCATGCGTGGGCGGCGGCGAAGTCCGCGTCATGGGTTCCTTCCTTCAACGGCGATGCCCCGCCGCCGGCCATCGGATAGGAGCCCATATAGCGCACGAGGGGCGAGAAGCGATGCAACCCGATCATCGCCTCGGCCATCCGGGCGTCGGCGATGTGGCCCTCGGCGTCGATCGAGAACGAGTACCTCCCGAGCGCCACGCCGCTGGGCCGCGATTCGATTCGTGTCAGGTTGATGCCACGCGTCGCGAAGTGTTCGAGCATCTCCAGCAACGCTCCGGCCCGTTCAGCCGGCAGGTGCACCTGGAGGGTGGTCTTGTCCGCCCCAGTGGCCGGCGGGGTCTGTCCGGGCGGTCCCACCAGCACGAACCGTGTCACTGCGTCCGGGTTGTCCGCCACGCCCTCGGCTAACGCCGTCAGCCCGTAGTGAGCCACCGCCATCGGCGGCACCAATGCCGCATCGAACCCCAGCCGCTGGACGATGCCGGACATCACCTCAGGCGTGGAATCCGCCGTGGTGTGGGGGGCGTCATCGTGCATGGCTAGGGCATCCGCGAACGCTGCTGCCGCTGCCGTGTTGGACGATGCCGGGACATGCCATGCGCGGGGCAGGTTCCGGTGAATCCACGCGCGGCACTGCGCCCACGCGTGTGGATGCGCAGCGATCCGCCGGACCGCGTCCAGCGATTGGCTCGGCAGACCCGCGAGCGCGAACGACACGGGCACGAGCATCTCGCGGAGGATCACCAGGGGGGAGCCCGCGGCGAGGGTGTCCAGGACGGTGGTCACGCCACCCTCGACGGAGTTCTCAATGGCGACCACGGCGTACTCCGCCTCGCCCTCCCGGACAGCCTCGATAGCCGAGACGACATCGATATGCGGCAGACAAGTGGCGCTGTCAGGGCCGACAACCTGTCGCAGCGCCGCCTCCGTGAAGGTTCCGGCGGGGCCGAGGTAGGCGTAACGATCAAGCACCCGCGAAGCCTAGCGCCGCCCGTTCCCACGCGCGGCGCCCAAACCATCCGAGGCGGCCGGTGTTGTCGTGGGAGCGCATCGAGATTGTCGAGTTTCAGGTTTCCGGGCCGAAACCGGCCATTCGAGCCCTCGAACCTGAAACTCGACGAAGGATTCCCCCGTTGGAGGCGCCGCCATGCGCCCCTCCCGACGCCGATGGTGTCCCCGCACTTGCGCCCACCGCGCCGCGGCAGCCACCAAGGCTTAGGCTCAGGGTCGTGCCTCCTTGCCTGAAGGGAACCGTGTGGCGCGTCGGGGTCGGCCTTCTGGTTGTCGCGGCGCTCGGGGGGCCGGCGTGGACAGCAGCGGCCGCGTTACCCACGGCGAGCGTTTCGCGGATCTCGGCGGCTACCGCGGCGCCTGGTACCTCCTCCCACCTCGCATCGATCTCGGCGAGTGACGATGCACCCGTCGTGGTGATCGGCGTGGCGGGCGTGACCTGGCAAGACGCGGTAGACGGGCACCTTGTGGCGACATCAGCCCTGCTCCAGGAACGCGGCGCAGCACTGGCCAATATCGCCAGCCAGACC
>JAISBQ010000038.1 GCA_031266115.1 Bifidobacteriaceae bacterium | reverse complement strand
TGACGGGTGCGGCGACGGCGGCTGGATCGGCGACGGTCAAGACGCCGAGCTACACCCCGGCCAAGAGCGCCATCACGCCGGCCAGCATCAAGCTCGGGCCAATCCCGGTGGTGATGGGTGCCCAGATCGCCCCCGTCATCACGATCGAAGGCACGGGTCAGGCCGGCTCGAATGCCACCGCGCAGGTCGATGTCACGTCCACCACGGGCGCTGCCTTGACTAACATCCCGGCATCGACATGGAACCCGACCCACACCGAGGACGCGACGGGAACCTCAGCGGTCCGCGGCGCGGCACCTGCGGCGATTGGGGGCACGTGGCGCACGGTGGTCCAGGCCGGCATTGACGGTCTGCCCGGAGCCACGATCACGCTGGATGCCGGGGTTCAGGACACGGTCGCCGCGTCCCCGAGCCCGAGTCCGAGCGCCAGCGCGAGCACGTCGGCTGGCCCGTCGTCGACCCCGTCGTCAACGCCAACGAGCACGGCGTCCCCGCCGCCATCGGTGCCTGGGTTCTCCAGCACGCTGGTGGTCAGCGCGAGCGGGAACTTGACCGCTGTGGCCAAGTTCCTCGGCATCGACCATCTGACCGCGGTGAACCTGCAGGTCCCGACCTGGAACAAGTCGCTGTAGAACCGGCGGAAATCCCGACCGGGGCTCAATAAAGCCGAGGGGCCGGGTGGGCGCGATGGTGCCCACCCGGCCCCTCGGGCGCGCGCCCGCTACGCCGCCGGGACCCTCGCTGCGCGACTGCGGCGGGCCGACACAGCCACGATCGCACTCCACAGCCCGAACATCGCCGCGATCACCCCTGTCGCCACCACGGCCAGGACGGCCACGTACCAGGTGTTACCGAACAGGCTGGCGAACGCTTCGAGGATGGTTCCTCGTTCGGCCCAGTTCACAAAGAAATAGTTGGAGCCGGTCACCTTGTTGACCGGATACGCCACGGCCATCAGTGCCAGGCCGATGCCGACGGTCGGAAGGAAGTAGCGCCATCGTGGGCGCCAAAGGCCCATGACGATCGGGGCGAGGCATGCGATCACCGGCAGGATGTGGGCCACGTTGTGCAGGAAGTAGTGGACCCCGAAGGATGAAAGGCGGCGGAACATCTCGCCGGGGAACACGATTGCCGCGACTGCCGCCGGCAACGCCAGCGCGAAGCCGAAGTTCAGCAGGACCGGCGACATCCGCAGCAGGGCAATCGGGATGATGATCGCCGCCGAGGTACACAGGTGCAGCGGCAGGTGGTCGATCCACCGCTCGCCGGTATCGGTCAGGCACATCAGGGCGGGCGGAACAATCCACACGAGAAACACGAGTAGCGCGAGGACCCGCAGCGCCGGCGTCTGGCGTTCGGCGGGCAGGTGGCGCAGATGCCGCAACATCAGGACGATGACGGCCAACGCCACCACCATGTATGCCAGATGTGCGGCGTTCCCCCAGACCCACAGTTGGCTGGTGGGGGCGTCGCGCGTGAACAGGATGTTGAACAGGTCGGTGGGGTTCATCGTCGATCCTCGAAGGCAGGGCGACCGGGGTGTTTCGACGCCATGATGACACACCCCCGCCGTGCCCGAGGCTACGGGCCGTGTCCGCCGGGCCCGCGGTTAGCGGTTCGCCCAGTTGAGCCTTTGGGTCGCCAAACACACCGGATCCGCGACTCGAACGCTCAACTCGGCGGTCTATGGAACCCCCACGGGCTGCCGAGTTGAGCCTTGGGGTCGCCAAACACCGAGATCCGCGACTCGACCGCTGAACTCGGCGGTCTGTGGAACCTCCCGGGGCGTCGAGTTGAGCGTTTGGGTCCTCGAGCGGGCTGACTTGCGACCCGAACACTCAACTCGGCGACGATCCCTGATCCTCGGGTGTCTGGCGCCGCCCGCGGCGCGCAAAGATCACCTGGTACGCGGCGTACCCGAGGAGCCCGACGCCGACGAGCATCGCGCCCGTCCGCGTCTCGCCGCCCACCCACTGTGACAGGTACCCGAGCTTCGGGATCCTGTACAGGTAGACGCCGCGTACCTGGAAGGCCTGCACGGGCTCGTCGACGGCGCTGTTGGCGTCGCCCTGCGTGGTGTAAGTGACGTCGCCGGCGGCGTTGGTGCCCGTGCCGATAATCCGGTGGGTGATGAGTGTGGGATCGTCCGGGTTGGGCAGGAAGGTGACGATACTTCCCACCGGGATGGAGTCCGGATCGTCTACGCCGCGCACCACGATCATGTCGCCGGGGTAGAACGTGGGCGTCATCGACCCGGTCAGGACCGTCAGCGCCTTGCCATGAGTGGCGTATGGCACCGCAGCGATGGCGATCGCCAGCCCCATGAGCACCACGAGCGCCACCGTCCCCAGGGCGGATGCGACCCGGCGCGCGGGCCCCCTTCTCCCGCTCGCCGGCCCCTGATGCTGCCTCGCGCGCCCCTCGCGCCGACCTGCCACGCGCGCCAGGCTACACGCCCACGCCCGGCGCCGTTCGGGACCTGAGGCCGGGGGGCGCTGCCAATACGATCCGGTGCCACCGGGCGTTGGACGAGCCTTGCAGGCCCGATCCCTGGCTGCCGCGCCGATCAAGCCCTCACAGCCGCCGTGGGAGAGGTTTCGCACGCTGCGGCGAGCACCACCGGCATCGCGCGCGAGGTTTCGCACACTCCGCCACTCGATTCGGGCCCTCAGACCGCCTCGTCGTGTGCGAAAGCTCGCGCG
>JAISBQ010000023.1 GCA_031266115.1 Bifidobacteriaceae bacterium | reverse complement strand
GGTCTGGTGGTGGATGTCCCGAATCTCCGTCAGCGTGACCGTCTGGTCATGCTCCCAGTGCCCGTCCGCGCCTGCCTGCTGGTAGACCCAGGTGGCGGCCTGGGAATAGCCGAGGACCTCCATGTAGTCCTTGAGTTCCCTCGCTCCGACGGCCCAGCCTTGTGTCAACAGGGCCTCGACCTCCCGCGGGACCAGCGTGTTGCCTTCGATCGCGGTCGAGTGGTGCACGTCCATGCGCCACAGGTCGTCCCACAGGGGGCGGGCCTGGTCGAGTGGCGGCAACCCCCCATGGGCGGCTAGCTCGTCCATCGCGCGCGAACTGTTCGAACACGGCCTGTCTGAACGGCCGCCCCCTGCTTCGTGCTGAATGTGTCACACCCAAACCCCACTCAAATCGACACAACACTTTTGGAGCCCGCGACACCCGGCCGGGCGCCCGCCGCTGGCTGGTGCACTACGCGTGGGTGTCGGCAAGCCAGGTCAGGGCGTTGGTTTGCACGATGCCGTCGTGGGTCACGTCGGGTCCGGCGTCGAGGGTAAGGAGGACCTTGCGACGATGGTCGCGGACGGCGAGGAGCGGGGCGAGCTCTCGGTCCAAGGTGGTGGGATCGAGAACAGATTGAGCGACTTGGATATAGGTGATGTCGCTGCCCTCACCCACCACAAAGTCGATCTCTCCGCGTCCGGATCGGCCCACGGTGACCCGTCGATGGCGTCGCCGCAGTTCGAGGTACACGACGTTTTCCAGCATTCGACCCAGGTCTCGTCCGGCATGGCCGACCATCGCATGCCGCATGCCGGGGTCCACCGCGTAGTACTTGGCTGGACCTGCGAGCCGCCGCAGGCCTTGGACGTCCCACCGCTCCACCGGGTAAGACGGTAGTGACGCTCACGGTGGGGGGCGTCAAGACCCGTGCGAAGATCACGGTTCGATGAGGTCCGGTGGTTGCTACCGCTTGACCTCTACAGATGGATGCTCGCTCGAAGGTCGGCATTGGCCTGTTGGAACAGTAGTCCCATCGCCGCTATCGAGGGACCGTCCGAAATGTCGCCTGAGGCGACGTGGTGCCAGAACCCTTCTGCGGATAGCCAGACGGGCCCTAAGAGTATCTCGGTGTATTCCGGATTCGGCGACGCCGACGTCTCCACTTTGGCGAGAAATACATGGCATTCGCACGCGCTCAGACCATAGGACTCGTGGAAGGTACCCAAGGACAACAGGGTTGATGCGGTCAAACCAGATTCCTCGTGGAGCTCCCGTCGGGCCGCATGAAGCATCGATTCTTGTGGCCCCGAAGTGTCCACCGAACTGTCTGCCGACGTGTCCACCGAGCCTTGCGGAAACTCAAGCCTCCACGCGGCAATGGGGTATCTGTATTGTCGAATAAGGCCTATCATCCCTGCCTTGACGGGTATCACCAGGGAAAAGTCAGGTTTGCTGACCACACCGTAGATCCCAGGACGGTCTTGCGCATAGAGTAAGCGATCCTCGTGGACCGTGATCCAGTCATTCGCATAGACCAAACGACGGGAGTGGCGGGTCGGAAGACCAGTGTTCTGCGCCATTTCGGTGGAATCGGGATGGGGGCCATCAGGCTCCGAGCGTCCCTCCGGGTCACGAGGCAGGGTGACGCCCGACCAGCTCCGCCTCATGCGCACGGCCACGACGGTACACGCTCCACCGTCTAAGATCGCCTCCAGTGCACGAGATTCTGAGGCCAGCATCGCTGCACGTGTCTTGCTGCAGATCCGTGGCCTGATCGGAGTGGCCGTCGCTCGGCGCCCCGGAGGTCAGCGGCGGACGGCACGGCGCTGACCACGACGAGCAAGGACAACGGGTGAGCCTGAACTACGCCAACTTCATCTGGTCGGTGGCCGATCTGCTGCGAGGCACCTTCAAGGCCCACCAGTACGGCGACATCATCTTGCCGTTCACCGTGCTGCGGCGCCTCGACTGTGTGTTGGCTCCCACCAAGGACCGCGTGTTGGAGGCGGCGAAGCAGGCCAGGGTTGATGGTGTGCCTGTCAGCCGGGGCCTGCTGAAAGCCCGGTCTGAGCACGCGCTGTCGTTCTGGAACACCTCCCGCTTCGACATGGGGAAGCTCTTGGGTGACCCGGACAATCTGGCGGCGAACCTGCTGAACTACATCAACTCCTTCTCCTCCGGCGTGAGGGACATCTTCACCAACTACAAGATGGAGGAGCGCGTCGTTGAGTTGGAGGCCGCCGATCTGCTACTGCTTGTCACCAAACGATTTGTCGAGGTGGACCTCTCGCCATCGACGGTGCTCAACGAAGACATGGGGCACATCTTCGAGGAATTGATCCGCAAGTTCGCTGAGGCGTCCAATGAGACCGCTGGCGAGCACTTCACACCGCGGGATGTGGTCGAGTTGATGGCGGGGTTGGTGCTGACACCCGACGATGACGCCCTGACCAAGCCCCATGTTGTACGGTCGATCTACGATCCGGCTGCCGGCACGGGCGGCATGCTGTCCATCGCTGAGGATCACATTCTGAGGCTCAACCCGACGGCGCGCCTGACGCTGGCCGGACAGGAGATCAACCCACAGTCGTACGCGATCTGCAAGGCCGACCTGATCGTGAAGGGTCAGGCCGCTGACGCGATCGTCCTGGGCGATACTTTGATCGCTGACGGCTATCCCCGCGCGACGTTCAGCTATTGCCTGAGCAACCCACCGTTTGGCGTGGACTGGAAGAAGCAGCGAGCGAAAGTGAAGGAAGAACACGACCGGCGCGGCTTCTTCGGACGGTTCGGCCCCGGAC
>JAISBQ010000399.1 GCA_031266115.1 Bifidobacteriaceae bacterium | reverse complement strand
GGGCGACATCGACCCGCCGCCTACCCTCGTGGTTGCCGATCTGTCCTTCATCTCGCTGACCACGGTGATCGGTGCCCTCGCGGCGGTGGCAAGCGCCACGGCGCATTTCTTGCTGATGGTCAAACCCCAGTTCGAGGTGGGGAAGGAGGCGCTGCCGGCGGGCGGGGTAGTCCGCGAGCCGGCCGATCGTGCCGGGGCGGTCACCGGGGTGGTCGGCGCCGCCGAGCGACTAGGCCTTTACCTGCACCATGTCGTCCGCTCACCACTGCCCGGTCCGAGTGGGAACGTCGAGTTCTTCGTCCACCTCACCCGCGGCCGCGACGGGGCCCTGACGGGAGACGCGGCGAGGGACGCCATCGTCCGCGAGACCGGGATCGATGCGGAGGTGGCGGCGTGAAAGGGCGAGCGTTGGTGATCGCCCACACACATAAGCCGCGCGCGGGCAAACTGGCGGATCACGCGACTGAGATATTCGGTGATCACGGCTGGGAGGCCGTGCCTGAAGATCAGGACGATGGCGGCTCGTTCGATGTGGCGATCGCACTCGGCGGAGATGGGACCCTACTCAGGGCGGCTGAGGCCGTGCGCGGGCGGGAGATTCCGCTGCTCGGCGTCAACGTGGGGCAGATGGGCTTCCTGACAGCCACCGAGCCGGAGGACGTGGCGCGTGCCATAGCGCGGATCGCGGCGGGCGATTACCGAGTCGAGGCCCGCGCCACCGTCAGTGCCATGGTGACCAACCCAGACGGTCAGGAGGCCACGAGTTGGGCACTGAACGAGGTGACGGTGGAAAAGGCGCTGCCCCAGCACATGCTGGAGGTCATGGTGCTGCTGGATGGCCTACCCCTGTCGACTTTCGGATGCGACGGGGTCGTGTTGGCCACGCCCACGGGCTCCACGGGTCACGCGTTCTCGGCGGGCGGTCCGGTGGTGTGGCCGGATGTCGCCGCGTTGCTGGTAGTGCCCATCGCGGCACATGCGTTGTTCGCCCGGCCCATGGTGGTCTCTCCCACCACGGTAGTAAGCGTGGAGGTTCAGTCGTATTCGCGCACGTCAGGGGTGGTGTCCTTCGACGCGCGGCGACGGTTGACGGTCGAGGCGGGGGGGCGGGCGGAGGTCCGGCAGTCGGCCGAACCGGTGCAGCTGGTGCGGTTCGGAGATGGACCGTTTGTGCACCGGTTGGTGCACAAGTTCTCGCTCCCTGTGGCGGGATGGCGCACCGGCGGAGGCGGTGGGGCCGATGCTGGCTGAGCTGACCCTGCGAGACCTTGGGGTGATTGAGGAGGCTCACCTGGACTTGGCGCCTGGTCTGTCCGTGATCACCGGGGAGACCGGGGCCGGCAAGACCATGCTGCTCACGGCGCTGGGACTGCTGCGGGGTGGCAAGGCCGATCCGTCGTTGATCCGCGCTGGAGCGCCGCGCGGGCTCGTGGAAGGTGTTGTCCGGCTTCCCCCGGGCCATCCAGCGCTGGCTGAAGCTCAGGATTCGGGTGCCTTGGTGGACGATGGCGACCTGATGGTGGGCAGGTCGATCGCCGAGTCCCGCTCCCGCGCGTTGCTGGGTGGCGCATCAGTCCCCGCCGGAGTGCTGACACGGATTGTCGCACCGCTGGTGACCGTCCATGGACAGGCGGATCAGCTTCGCTTGCGGACCGGCGCACAGCAGCGCGACGTCGTCGATGCCTATGCCGGGGCCGATCACGCGGCGGCGTTGGCGACCTACCGTGAGGTGTACGAGCGGGTGGGTGAGTTGCGGGCGCATCTTGAGCGATTGCGAGGTCAGGGCGCGGAGGCGGTCCGCGAGGCGGAGGCGTTGACCCAGGCGGTTGCTGAGATCGAGCGGGTTGCCCCCCAGGTGGGGGAGGACGCCGAACTCGACGCCCGGATCGAACGGCTCACCCATGTCGAGGAATTGCGCGTCGTGGCTGCCCAGGCCCATGGCGCGTTGGCCGGCGGCGACGACGCGGCGGCCCCGCCGGGTGCCGCCGTCCTGGTCGCATCCGCCCGGCGCGGTCTGGAAGCCGCGGCGCAGCGCGATGGTCTGATCGGAGAATTGGCGGCACGGTTGCGCGAGGCGGAGTACCAGGTGGGGGACATCGCCGAGGAGTTGGGCGCCTACCTCCACGAGCTGGACTCCGATCCGGCCACGCTGGAGGCCCTGCATGCCCGGCGCGCCCAGGTGCGTTCGCTGTTGCGCAAGTATGGGGCGAGCGTGGCGGACGTCCTTGAGTGGGCCCGCTTTGCCGCGGAACGCTTGACCGATCTTGATGCCGGTGACGAGCGGATCGCTGACCTGTCGCGCCAGTTGACCACCGCCATGGAGGAGCTGGGTGCGGCCGCGGAGCGCGTGGGCGCTGGTCGGCGGGCGGCGACAAAGGCGTTGGCCGGCGCGATCAACGGCGAACTGGCGGGATTGGCCATGCCCGGTGCGCGGGTGGACATTGAGGTGGCGGCGACCGATCTGGGTCCCCATGGCGGCGACGAGGTGGTGTTCTCCCTCGCCGCCCATCCCGGTGCCCCCGCCCGGCCGCTCGGCAGATCGGCCTCGGGGGGTGAGCTGTCGCGCGTGATGCTGGCGGTCGAGGTGGCGCTGGCCGCTGCCCGCGGGAGCACGGACGAGACGTTGGTATTCGACGAGGTGGACGCCGGAATCGGCGGGCGGGCGGCCATCGAGGTGGGCCGCCGGTTGGCGCGGGTTGCCTCCCACGCGCAGGTGGTGGTGGTCACCCACCTCGCACAGGTCGCGGCGTTCGCCGACCGGCACATCGTTCTCGACAAGCGCTCCGACGATGCCGCCGCCTCCACCCTCACCAGTGTCGCCAGTGTCTCGGGTGCGGATCGGGAGCGGGAACTCGCCCGGATGCTCGCAGGCCAGGAAAGTTCGGCGTCAGCGCGCGCCCACGCGCGGGAACTGCTCGCCCTCGGCCGACAGGGTAGGTAGGCCACACAGCGTGAGATAGGGCCGACACGGCACCTGAGGTATGGTCGGCAGGGTAGCTGGGCCACGCGGGGCAAGGAAGGGCAGCAGCGCGACCCGAGACCTAGCCGGGGTCGGTGCGCACTGAGCGTGGATGTCGCGTCGGCGCCCAAAGGGAGGGGAGCGTGGCCGAGAATCGGCGAATTTACGGTCATGTCTCCCAATCGCGACGGATGAAGGCGAACGGTGGAATGATGGGCGTCAATGAAGCTGACATCCCGTCGGCGGCGCCTTGACACCTTCGTGCCGCCCCTCCTGGTCGGGTGTGCTCGTGTTGATGTGCGCACTAAACGGCTGACGGGGCGGTTGCGCCCGGGTGACATCGCGGTGATCGACCATGAAGACCTTGACCGTGTGGCCGCGGAGGCTCTTGTCGCGGCCGCCCCCGTGGCGGTCCTGAACGCCGCACGGTCGTGCTCGGAGCGATTCCCGAACCTTGGCCCCGAGATCGTGGTGAATGCGGGGATCACCGTGGTGGACAACCTGGGACCGGCCGTCATGGCCATCCGAGAGGGCACCACCGTGCGTGTTGACCGGGCGATTGGCGCCGTCGATGTCGCCGGCCGGACGGTCGCTACGGGAACTGTGCTGAGCAGCGAGTCGGTTGCTGCGGCAATGGAGCGTTCCCGCGTGGGCCTCGCAGCGGAGATGACAGCATTCGCGGAAAACACGACCGCATTTATGTGTGCCGAGGCCGAGGATTTCCTTGACGCGCAGAATGTCGAGCAGATTCATACCGAAATGAAAGGCCGTCACGTCCTCATTGTGGTGCGTGGCTATAACTATAAGGAGGATCTCGCAGTCCTCAAACCGTATATCGGCGAATACCGGCCGGTCGCCATCGGCGTCGATGGGGGTGCCGATGCCCTTCTCGAGGCTGGAGTCAAGCCCGAGATGATCGTGGGGGACATGGACTCGGTCTCCGATCGGGCGCTTGGGTGCGGGGCAGAGCTGGTGGTTCACGCCTATCGCGACGGCCACGCGCCCGGTGCGGCCCGCCTGGAGGCGCTTGGCCTGGACCACACGGTGTTCCCTGCGCCCGGCACCAGCGAGGATGTCGCGATCATCATCGCGGATGACAAGGAGGCGGAGCTGATTGTGGCCGTCGGGACGCACATGACCATGGTGGAGTTCCTCGACAAGGGGAGGGCGGGGATGGCGTCCACGTTCCTCACACGTCTGCGTGTCGGGTCGAAGCTCATCGACGCCAAAGGGGTGTCTCGCCTGTATCGCAGCCGGATCGGCAGTGTGCAACTGGCCACCCTCGGAGCTGTGGGTGTGGCGTCGCTGCTCGCCGCCCTCTATGCAACCACCGGCGGGCGGGCCCTGCTCGGATTGATGGGTGCGCGCTGGGATGACCTGGTCGCGTGGATTGGAGGGCTGGTGGGATGATCAATTTCCGCTATCACCTGGTGTCGCTGATCTGTGTGTTCCTCGCTCTGGCCGTGGGTATTGTGCTGGGCGCCGGGTCGTTGCGCGATCCGATCACCTCGAATCTGGATGCGCAGGTCACCTCGCTACGCGATGAGAAGGACTCGTTGCGCGAAGAACTCGCCGTGGCCGAATCCGATGGCGAGTATCGCGACGGCATCTTGGAGACCCTGGTTCCACTCGGCGTTGACGCCATGTTGCCCGATACTCAGGTTGCCCTGGTCAGCGTCGGATCCGTCGACGGCCGCGTGGAAGCGACCTTCGCGGAAGCGTTGCGCGATGCCGGCGCCTCGATCGCCACTCGCCTCACCATCGAGGAGACCTGGTGGCAAGCAGGGTCGCAGGATTTGCATCGCGCCGCCAGCCCGCTCGCTGAGGCCGGCGGCATGGCGCCGCCCGTGGGCCCGTTGTCGCTGGACGAGTCCCCCCTTGCGGATGTGGGCGTGAGGGACGATGACGTCGTGGTGGCCAGCACCATTGTCGCCGCGGTGGTGGCCGGCCGGGTCGATGGCACCGGCTCTGTGTCGAGGTCCGGCGCCGGTGGGAGCGGGCAGGGGTTTGGATCGGGCGTCGGCGGGATCGATGACCAGCCTGACCACGTAGATGGCGCTGGGGCCGAGGCAGGTAGGGACAGCGGAGGCGGCGAGGAGGATCCGGGAGCCTCGGCCGGTGACCTGGCCGCGGGAGGTCAGGAAGACGCGCTGGGCGCTGGGGGAGAGGTGAGTGACGGCATCGGCGGCACGCAAGAGATCACTGGGACCGTAGCCGGTGCGACGAGCGAGGAGCGTCTAGAGGCATTGGAACGGACTGGTCTGGTCGATGTGAAAGCCCTGGGGACTCCGGCGGAGGCGCTGGTGATCGTGCTGGCGGACGAGTTCGCCCGCCGTGACGCGGACGAGGCTGATCCGAGGTGGGAACGCGAGGACCAGGCGGTGTTGAGCCTGATCGCGGCGGCCGGTGGAGCGTCCGCGGGAGCCGTGGTCGTGGGCCCGGCCGATGTCGATGTCGACGTGCTGGCGCGCGCCCGTGGCGACCGCGCGATCGAGGCGAGCCTGTCCACAGTTGACGGAAGCTCGACCCCGGCCCTGGCATTGGCGTGCGTGTGGGCGTTGGCCGCGGACTTGCAGGGCGTGAACGGGCACGTCGGTCCGGGGGCGAGCGTCTCAGGGGGCTCACTCCTCGGCCCACGGATGCCACTGACCGCGCCACGGCGCACCGACCGAGCCTCCGGCGCCACTTCCGACGCCGACGGCGCCGGTACGGGTGGCGGAGACCCAACCCCGGATGCGACATGACGGGGCACGGTGCCCTCCGACTCGTGGCCTCATCGGGGTGGGCGCAGGCCGGTGCCGTCGCTGCGGCGTGGATGTGGGCATGGCGTCCGCGCCGGCCCGCACCCGCACGGTGGAGTCGGACCAATTTCCGAGGCCGGACGGTCGACCTGCGGGAGGGACCGTGCGTGGCCAGCGCGATCATGGCGGGTGTGTGCGCGGCGGGACTGCCTGCGCGCGAGGTGCTAGGACCGCTGATCGCGATCGGCGCGGCCGCAAGCGCGGGGCTGGTGGACGACATGGCGGGCGAGACGGACATCAAAGGGCTGAGCGGGCATCTGCGAGTTCTGGCCGGGGGAAAGGTCACGACCGGCGCAGCAAAGATCCTCCTGATCGGTGCCGGTGGGCTGGCGGCGGCGACCATGGACGCCTGCGGGCGGGTCGGGCGGCGGTGGCCCGCCCCGCCGTGGTGCGCCGCGGCCGGGATCGGGCTTGACGCCGGGATGATCGCGCTGTCGGCCCACGTGATCAACCTGTGTGACCTGCGCCCCGGCCGGGCCCTCAAGGCCGCAGCGCCGCCGGCGGCGGCGCT
>JAISBQ010000370.1 GCA_031266115.1 Bifidobacteriaceae bacterium | reverse complement strand
GATTGCGAACGCCACCCGCGAGCCCATCGGCCGCCGGCGGTTCAGCCCGGCCAACTCTCCAGGCAGCCGCGCCAGGCGGCGGCGCTCCAGCCGGCGCCAGGGAGATGGGCGGGGTGCGGCATCTTGCAACGCGGCCGCGACCATCACAGCCGCCCGTCCGGCGGCGCCATCACCGCCCCGCGTGGGACGGTCGCGGTCCACAGCCGCGGCGCCCACCACTTCCACGGCCGTGGGCGGGGCCTCGCCATCGGCCAGGGTGTCCACGTCAAGAACGTCGGCCACGATGCACGTGACGTTGTCCGGGCCGCCGCCCCTGAGGGCCAAATCGATCAGCCGTTCCGCGGCGGCGCCAGGGTCGGTGTGTTCCATCAGAGTCTCGGTCACCGTCTCCAGTGAAACCACACCGGACAGACCGTCGGAACAAAGCAACCAGCGATCGCCCGGTTGGGCGCCGCGCACAGAAATGTCCAGCCCACCACCCAAATCGACGTCGCCCAAGACTCGCAGGAGCAGTGAACGCTGCGGGTGGCGTTCTGCTTGATCGGCCTCCAACTTGCCCGTCTCGACCAGGTACTGAACAAAGGTGTGGTCCGTCGTGACCTGCTCCAAGCCGCCCTCGCGCAACAGGTAGGCGCGCGAATCGCCGATGTGCCCCAAGATCAGCCGGTCGCCCGAACGCAGCACGGCCGTGATGGTGGTGCCCAAGCCGGCCAACTCGGGAGTGGTGGCAACCCGGTCCAACAATTCGTCGTGGGCCTGGGTGACGGCATCGTCCAGGTGGCGGGCCGCATCATCCGCCCCCGGGTTCTCGTCATCCAACGGGGCCAAGTGGGCTATTGCCACCGAGGATGCGATATCGCCGCCCGCGTGGCCACCCATACCGTCCGCTACCACCAAGAGATGCGGTCCCGCGTAACCCGAATCCTGGTTGTTGGACCTGGTCAGACCGATATCTGAGCGGGCCGCATAGCGGAACGTCACGGCCATGGCTACCTCAGCTCCACTTTGGTCTGGCCGATGCGGATCGCGGTCCCAGGCCGGACGGCGACAGGCTCACCGACGCGCTGGCGTCCAACGAACGTCCCGTTGGTCGAGCCCAGGTCTTCCACCCACCAGCCGCCGTCCCGCTCGACAATCGCCGCGTGCCGGGCCGATGTGAACTCGTCGTCCAGCACCAGGTTGGACGTCCCCGACCGGCCGACGGTCAGGCCATGTCCCAGGGGCAAGGACGTGCCTTTGAGTGGGCCGGACAATACGACCAGCCTGGATGGGGGCGGGCCGGGAGAGCCATCGGCGGCCGAACGTGAGGTTGCGCTGCTCGCACGTGGCCCGGCCGGCGGCAGCGCAGACGGAGTGCCCACTCGGCGGAGTCTTCCTCGCCTGGGGGACTCGGTGGCGGCGTCGCGGCGGACAATCTTGGTGCCGTACGTATCACGCCTGAGGACCGCCAACGCTGCGAACACGAAGAACCACAGCGCCAGCAGATAGCTCAGCCGCAGCAGCGAGACGGCCAGTTCGCTCATCGCTGAAGATCAGCCCTCGTCGATGGCCGCGCCATCGTCCTCAGACTCGCCTGTCCAAAAGACGATGTGCGTGCGTCCGACAGTGATGGTGTTGCCGTCGACCAGCAGGGCGTTGGTGATGCGGTGTCCCTCCACGAACGTGCCATTGGTGGAGCCTAGGTCCGTCGCCACCGGGCCGTCGGAGCCCAGCCGGATTTCGAGGTGGCGCCGCGAAACGCCCGTGTCCTCAACGATTATGTCTGCGTCAGACCCACGGCCGATCACGGTGACTTGGCCGGTCAGCAGGTAGCGCTGGCCTTCGATGTCCACGATCGGGTGGCGAGATGAGGCCGACGCGGTGGTGGCCGGGGCGACAGCGCCGCGGACAGTGGCTGACCGGATCTCGAAATCGCCGGGAGACTTGGCGACATCCTCCTCGAATGTCACCGACACCGGGCCTACAAACGCGTACCGTTGCGACGCCGCGTGCTGGGCGACGCCTTCTTGAAGTTCCTCTCCCATCGCTTCGGCGCCCCAGTCGAGGATCTTGTCGAAGTCAGTGCGGGAGAGCACAATTACAAATTCGTTTGGGACCACGGCCCGGCCCCGGGCGAGGATCGCGGCCTTGTCATCGAGTTCCCGCCGGAGGGCAGAAGCCAGTTCCACGGGTTTCACCTCACTTCGAGACGTCTTGGCGAAGGCACCGTTGACGGCGCGCTCGACGCCCTTTTCGAAGCGGTCGAGAAACGCCATGGCTGCCTCCTAATCGGGTCTTGTGTCGCGTACTTGCGGCCCGCTCGCCGCGCACGCGAGACGGCGGGGCACATAGTCCCCAAACCGCAATCGTAGCTGGCCGGGGACGCCGGACCGGCTCCCGCGGGCCCGGCGCGCCGGGCGTGATCCGAGTGGCCAAACGGGGCCGTGCTAGCCTTTCCGGGCGCGCGAGTGGCGGAATTGGCAGACGCGCACGGTTCAGGTCCGTGTGCCGGCAACGGCATGGGGGTTCAAGTCCCCCCTCGCGCACCCACGCTCTGCTACCTGACCTCACGTCTCTCTCGCGCCCGTCATCGCCGAATTTCAGGTTCACGGGCTGAAACCGGCCGATGTGGCCCTCAAACGTGAAACTCGCCGGAGGATCTGGCCGTCTTCGACGCCGAACGCGCCGGTCTAGGCGAGCCACCAGGCGGTTGTGCATCAGATGTTAGCATCTGATGCATGCGAACGACACTGGACGTTGATATCGACGTTCTCAGCGCCGCTCGGGACGTGGCCCGGGCCGAACGGCGCACCATCGGAGCTGTCATCTCGGATATGGCCAGACGTGGATTCACGCTGGGTGAGATCCACGATGAGGGGGATGCACCTTTGGCGCCCGGGGATTCCGGCAGCTGGCTGCGCGAGCGAGGGATCGCCACCTTGCCGGGAGGGCGGTCACTGGTGACCGATGAACAAGTCGAGGCACTACGCGACGAGTTGGGCATATGAAACCCGCGCTGCTTGACGTGAACGTGCTGGTAGCGCTCCTCGACTCGCGCCACGCGCTCCACGAAATTGCCGTGAACTGGCTCCGCGCCAACATCGGCGCCGGCTGGACCACCTGTGCCATCACGCAGAATGGCTTTGTCCGCATCGTGTCCCAGCCCTCGTATCCGAACGCCGTGTCAACTGAACAAGCGAACGTGACCTTGCGCTCGGCGACGGCTGACGCCGCTCACCGGTTCTTGCCGTGCGACATTCAGGTGTGCGATGCGGGACGGATACGGCCCGGCCATTTGCTGGGACCAAAGCAGGTGACCGACGCCTACCTCCTGGCGCTCGCCACTGCCCACGGCGGCCTCCTAGCGACCTTCGACCAGCGAATCGTCCCGAGAATCGCCATCGGCGCCACGTCCGAAAACCTCGTCACCATCACAAGACCCTCCTCTGATCCCCGCAAGTGATCTCTACCGGCCAAGACCGCTGTTGAGCGGCACGCGATGCTCAAGCGGGCGCAGATTCCCTGGCCGGCCTGACACTGCTGGGCGCCCCAAGACGGGGGACCGCGAACAGGCTTCAGTCTGGGCGCTGTCGGGGCGCTGCCTTGACTAGGTCTGGCCAGGGGAGCTACTGTGTTGGCGTGACAATGGTGAATGTCTACGAGGCCAAGTCATCGTTTAGCCGCCTGCTCAGCCGAGCCGAAGCGGGTGAGACCGTCGTCCTCGCTCGCAACGGCAGGCCCGTGGCCCAACTCGGCCCCATAGTTGCGAGGACCAGACCAGTCGTCTTCGGGGACTTGCGTGGCCGTGTTCGGATCGGCGACGATTTCGACGAATGGAGCGGCCAAGACGAGGTCGACTGGTACGGCGCATGAGGCTATTGCTCGACACCCATGTGTACCTGTGGGTGCGGCTCGACCATCCCAGCCTGCCAGAGTCTTTCCGCGCCGTCATCGCCGAACCATCCAACGCCAAGTACGTTTCATCCGTCAGCTCGGCCGAAATCGCTGTCAAGCGCGCGGTCGGCAAGCTCGAAGTGGATGGTGAGATCGGCGGCGACATCACCGGGCTCGGCTTCGATGAGCTTGATTTCACCCATCGTCACGCCCGGGTGCTGGATGGCCTGCCTCTCCATCACCGGGACCCGTTCGATCGGATGCTCGTTGCCCAGGCCATGGCCGAAGACCTCGTGTTCTTGACCGTAGATGCGCGGTGCGCCGCGTACGGCGTACGCCTCCTGCTGTGACCTGTCGGAGTTGACGAGGTCCGGATCCTCGAACTGCGTGGAGACGTGCCCCAATGGTGCGCATCCAAAGGGGTCAACTCCGCTGGCAGGGCGACCTAGGCGCGTTCCACCGGTCCCGGGTATTGCTGGACCTGGCGGTCGGTGCTCAACAGTGTGTGGCCCGTGGCTGTGGCCTGCGCGACCAACAGGCGGTCGAACGGGTCGCGGTGGAGCGGCGGCAACGCGGTCACCTGGGCCGCGTGGATGGCTTCGACCGGAAGTTCGCGGAAGCCGAGCGCCAGCGCCTCATCTCTGACCGCGAACGGGCTAGCCGTGAAGTCGGGGCGGCCCAGTGAACTCTTGATCGCAATTTCCCAGATCGACGCGGCAGAGAACCACACCGCCTGGGCCGGATCCTCCAAGAGCGCCACGGTCCTTGCGCTGAGGCGCTCCGGTGAATACATGGCGAACAGCAGGACGTGTGTGTCGAGCAAGTAGGCCATTACTCACCCTCGAATAGTTGCCGTATCTGGTCCGCGCCCAGAGGGGGATCGCCGATGGTGGCTTGTCCACGCAATCGTCCGAGCCTCCGCCGCCCGCCAGACTGGTCGCTCAGGGGCACGATGCGGGCCACAGGATTGCCCGACCGAGCGATCACCACGTCTTCGCCGAGTTCAGCCGCGACCAAGAGTCGCGACAGGTGTGTTTTTGCCTCGTGAACAGTGACAACGCCCACTGTATCTCCCCTTAGAAGACTAGTTGACTAACACGACTTAGTTCAGTCTAGTCTACGGCCTCTACCGTCAGGAGACACCGAGCGCCCATGCGGACCGGCATCTGGCGCTGGTCGCCGTCCTACGCGTCCGCAGCCAGCAGATCGAACGCTCGGTCCGCCATTCGGTCCACCACTTGGAGCCCCGGGTGGGTGTCGTGGAACGCCAGGATCTCGCGGGCGCCCCGCCAAAATGGCACGCGCTGGGCGTAGCCGGTGGCGATGGAGCGGACCTTGGTGTTGTCGAAGACCACCGAGTGGGCCTTATCCCCAAGCAGTCCGTCACCCACGTTTGGCAGCGCGCGAGCAATCGCCTCGGAGGCCACGTGGACCAGTTTCGGCTGATCCACTCCTGCCGCATGGGCCAATTCGGTGTAGATCGCATCCCAGGTCAGCACCTCGTCCCCAGTGATGTGGAATGTGTCGCCGATGGCGCGCCGGTCACCCAGCAGCGGGACGAACCACCCCGCGAAGTCGCTCGCGTGGGTCACCGTCCACAGACTTGTGCCGTCGCCGTGGACGATAACGCTCGCTCCCCGGCGCATCCGGTCGATGTCGGTCCACCCACCGGTGGTCAACGTCATCCCGCCGTCGTAGGTGTGGGACGGACGCACGATGGTTGCTGGGAACCCTTCGCTGCGCACCAAACCGACGAGCAAATCCTCACACGCGATCTTCTCCCGCGAATACTGCCAGAACGGATTGATCAATGGTGTCGATTCGGTGATCGGCAGGTGTGCCACCGGCTTTTGGTAGGCGGACGCCGAAGAAATGAACACATACTGCCCCGTACGCCCTTTCACAGCGTCAATATGCCGCCGGAGATGGTCCGGGGTAAAGGACAAGAAATCGCACACCACGTCGAAGGTGCGCCCGGCGAGAACGCGCGCGACGGCACCGTCCATCCGCACGTCCGCCTGTACCGACTCGACATCGCCGGGCAACGGACGCAGCGCCGATTGGCCTCGGTTGAGCGCTGTGACGCGATGACCAGCGGCCACCGCGCCACGCACGCAAGCGGCCGAGATGGTGCCGGTACCCCCAATGAACAGGACTGACATGTCGTAACCGGTTCTACCCAAGGCGCGCTGCTCCATGAGCTACCACCGTAGTCCCCGGGGCGCCCGTCCGAGCCGGGCTGGTGCACGCCGCGGTCCGCGCGGCCGACCTCCCACAATCCTGTGAGACGGTACCCCACCCATCCTGGACCAGGTCTACTAGACTAGGTTTGTGGCGATTCAGGTGAATGTGCAGGAAGCCAAGGCGACCCTGTCG
>JAISBQ010000328.1 GCA_031266115.1 Bifidobacteriaceae bacterium | reverse complement strand
CGCAACAGGTGCCAGCGCAGGTGCCAGCGCAGGTGCTGGAATCGGTGGAGGCGGGGGCGGTGCCGGAGGCGTGATCGTCATCAACGGGGGCACCGTGAACGCGACCGGCGGCAGCAAACCCGGCACCGCCGGCGGTGCCGGCATCGGCGGGGGCTCAACCGGGGCGGGCGGGCAGATCACGATCAACGCCGGTGTGATCCATGCCACCGGAGGCGTATTCGCGGCGGGTATCGGAGGCGGCTCAGGAGGTGCGGGTGGGACCATCGATATCGATGGGGGGATCGTCATCGCCGGCGTGCCACACAGTACCGGCGATCCGGCCGCCATCGGCGGAGGTTCCGATTCCGCGGCCGGGACCATCACGATCGACGACGCCGTGGTGATCGCCCTGGCGGGAATGGCATCGATCGGCAGCGGGAGCACCTCGTCGGACGGGACGATCACCATCGCCGGCTCCACCGTGATCGGGCTCAGCCACCACGGAGATGAGTATGGAATCGGGCTGACCGAAGGCGGCGCGGTGGACACGACAATCAACACCGATTCCATCGTCTTCGCTTCGGGTGCCAACGGCGTGGAATCGAATGGCGCCACTGGGATCCTCCTCGGCACCGATGTGACGATCGACGACGACGCCCAAACCATCTCGCTGGGCGCCGATCTGACGGTCCCCACGGGGGCGACGCTCACCGTGCCGCCCGGGTGGACCCTCACCATCAACGGTCACACCCTGACCAATGCGGGAGCCATCGAGAACCACGGCACGATCGCCGGCACCGTCACCGGCACGCCAGCAATAACGGTCATCCCCACGGCGAGCATCACCATGGCCAGCACCACCGTGCCCTGGACAGGCGACGGTCACCCCCTGACCGCGTCAGTAGATCCGGGCGAGGCGAACACGTACGAATTCGCCTACACGTATGAGGGAGTCGGGGACACCGACTATTCGACGTCCTCTACGCCTCCGACGGATCTGGGCACCTACCTGGTGCGAGCAACACTCACCGCACCGGCGGGATTCTCGGGTTCTCGGAAGGCGCGTTTGACCATCGCGCCATGGACTCAGGCCCCATTGACCCTCACGGGGGTGCCGGAGGTGATCCGGTATGGCGATTCCTTCACCATTGGGACCTTAGGCGGCAGTGGGAGCGGCGCGGTGACCTATTCGGTGACGGAGACGGTGACCGAGCCGGATCCGGAGTCGGGGACGGAACCAGAACGAGGACCTGTCGTTGCCACCATCGATCCGGCCACGGGCGACGTGGATGTCGTGGAGGTCGGAGCCTTCGAGGTGGTCGCGACCAAAGCGGGGAGCGGGGCCTATGCCGAGGCGACGGCATCGGCTGCGTTGATCGCCGTCAAGGCACTCGCTCCGGCGATCGAACTCCCCACGTATGCGAATCCCATCTCCTACGGGGCACCACTGGCGGCGTCGATCTTGGATGTCCCAGCCGGGCCGACCTATGGGTGGTTCGACTGGACGGACCCTTGGGTGATGCCGACAGTGGCCCAATCCGGTGAGGAGTTCTCGATCGCTTTCACCCCGTTCGACGAGACGACGGCTCACTATGAGCCCGTCTCGGATCTGACGGCGAGCATGCCGGTGACGGTGCTCCCGTGCGATGTGATCGTGACCGCGACAGGCCAGAACAAGGCCTACGACGGCACCACCGCAGCCGATGTCGTGCTGACGCCGGTTGGCCTGGTGGGCGACGACGTTGTCACCGCGACCGGAACCGGTACCTTCGCCGACCCGGACGTGGGCGAGGGCAAGACCGTGACCGTGACCGACATCGTCCTGGGGGGCAAGGATGGTGGGAACTACCAGGCGCTCGCAGGGATGCGCCCCATCACCGCGAACATCACACCTCGACCGGTCACTGTCGTGTGGAGTGGGACGGACCTCACCTACACCGGGTCGCCGCTCGCTCCGTCGGCGGAATTCACCGACGTATTGGACGCGGTGGTGCCGCTGACCGTGACGGGACAGCAGACGAATGTGGCGGCGAGCGCCTATACCGCCACGGCGGTTCCTCCGGCCAGCGGCAACTACACGTTGGTGAATCCGACGGTCGAGTTCACGATCACTGAGGCGTCGACATCACCCACCACTCCACCCACCACTCCGTCGGCACCGCCCACCGACCCGTCAACACCACCCACAACACCACCCACCACTCCGTCGGCACCACCGGCCGACCCGTCAACACCACCCACAACACCGCCCACCACTCCTTCGACGCCGCCCACCACCCCGCCCACCGATCCGCCGGTCGCGCACCCTGCGGCCGTGTCGCGGTTCGGCGTATCCTTCACGTCGGTGGTGGTTCGGGTTGGCGCCACGGTGAACGTGCCCGTCGAGGTCTACCGGGCAGCCGGCACTGAACCGGGTCACGCCCAGGTGACGTGGACGTCATCCTCGCCTGGGACGGCCAGTGTCACTACAGGCAAGAAGTCGGGCACACTGTCGTGGAACGTCGGGCAGGCCGAGAGTCTCAAGGTTCGCGCTCATCGAACCGGCCGCGCCACCATCCGCGTCACCGCGCCTGGCGCGCGCCCGCTGACGGTGGTGGTCAAGGCCGTTCCGAAGGCTCGGAGCGTCGGTGTCGAGCGCCTGGCGATCGCGGCGAAGCGGTTCGCTTCAGCAGATGATTCCAACGGGTTCGCCGACGCGCTGAAGTCCGCGTCGGCTCCGATTCGAGTCGCCGCCGGCAAGTCGGTCGAACTCAAGACCTGGGTGTACCCGTTGGGCGCCTTGAGGAGTGCAGGCGAATGGCGGTCCTCGAAACCGGCCGTCGCCATCGTCGACGCCGTGGGTCGCGTGACCGCCATCGCCAAGGGAACCACGACAATCACCTGCGAGGTGGGCGGCACAAAGGCCCGCAAGACCGTCATCGTGACCTGAGGGTTTCCCCACAAGTCGGGATTCGCGCCTGCGGGCCTTGGAGTACCCGCCGCGGAAGCCGAGGCCCTGCTCAGTGGGTGAAGTAGTTGGGCGCCTCGACCACCATCTCGATGTCATGCGGATGGGATTCACGCAGACCGGCCGGGGTAATCCGCACAAACTGGCCACGGGCGCGCAACTCGTCGAGTGACCGCGCACCCACGTAGAACATCGACTGGTGCAGCCCACCCACCAATTGGTGTGCCACCGCCGAGAGCGGTCCCCGATACGGGACCTGCCCCTCGATCCCCTCGGGCACCAACTCGTCGTCCCCCGAGACATCGGCCTGGAAGTACCGGTCCTTGGAGTAGGACCGCCCACCGCGGGCTGCCATCACGCCGAAGGATCCCATCCCCCGGTAGCGCTTGTACTGCTTGCCGTTGACAAACACGAGTTCCCCCGGGCCTTCCTCGCATCCCGCGAGCAGCGACCCGAGCATGACCGTGTCAGCTCCGGCCACCAGCGCCTTGGCGATATCGCCCGAGTACTGCAGGCCGCCATCGCCGCACAGCGGCACCCCTGCGGGACGGCAGGCCTTCGAGGCCTCGTGGATCGCCGTGATCTGTGGCACGCCGACCCCGGCCACCACACGCGTGGTGCAGATCGAACCCGGCCCCACCCCCACCTTGACCCCATCCACCCCGGCGTCAACCAGCGCCTGAGCCCCGGCACGCGTGGCCACGTTCCCACCAATGATGTCCACACCCCGCCCGCGAGGATCCGCCTTCAGCGCGGCGATCGCCTCCAGCATCGCCGCGGAATGCCCGTGAGCAGTGTCCACCACCAGGAGATCCACTCCGGCCTCGATCAGGGCCCATGCCCGCTCCAGCGCATCGCCGAAGAACCCGACGGCCGCGCCCACCATCAGCCGGCCGCCATCGTCCTTGGTGGCGTTCGGATACATCTCGGACTTGACGAAATCCTTGACGGTGATCAGCCCGCGCAACCGGCCGGCATCGTCCACGAGGGGAAGCTTTTCCACGCGATGGCGGCCCAGCAACGCGGCGGCATCAGCGGCACTGACGCCGACGGGGGCGGTGATCAGCGGCATCGGCGTCATCGCGTCGCGGACCAGGCGGGTGGTGAACTCGCCTCGCGGCACAAACCGCAGGTCGCGGTTGGTGATGATCCCGAGCAGCACACGATCGGCGTCGATGACTGGCAGACCCGAGACGCGGTAACGCCCGCACAGGTCATCCAGCTCGGCGAGCGTGGCCTGCGGCCCGATGGTCAGCGGATCGGACACCATCCCCGATTCGGAACGTTTGACCTGATCAACCATGGTGGCCTGGGCGTCGATCGACAGGTTCCGGTGGACGATGCCGATCCCTCCCTGGCGGGCCATCGCAATCGCCATGCGCCCCTCGGTGACCGTATCCATGGCCGACGAGACCAACGGGATCGCCAGGGCGATGTGGCGTGACACGCGGGTGGCGGTATCGGCCTCGGAGGGCACCACATCGGAGTAGCCGGGTTGGAGCAAGACATCATCAAAGGTCAGGCCCACGAACCCGAAGGGGCCGTGGGCCTGGTTGTCAGCTGGATCAGGGCAAGTCATCGGTGTGCCGGTCGATTCCACGAACGGAGTCTACGCCGGGTGGGCCTTTCGCTACTCACCCCCGTGGACGCTTGTCCCTGCTCCCAGCCGCCCACGCCACGGCACGGGACGAGTGGGAGCAGGGACACGCGGTATATGGGTCCCCTACCTCTTCTTCGTGGTGATCTTCTTCGCTGGGGAGTACTTGATGGTGCCGTGGTCAGCGGTGATAGGACGGTACTTCGCGCGGACCTTGATGGTCTTGGCGTACTTCACCGGGATCTGGACCACAGTCTTGGCTTGGATCACGTTGACGACCTTGACGACCTTCCCATTGACCCGGATGGCAACCTTGCCTCGCACCGCGCCGTCCGCCACGTTCACCGTGACCGTGACCTTCGGACGGGTGCCCTTGGTGAACTTGACACCCGACACGGCCACTGACGTGGTCACCGCATCGGCCTTGGGTGCCGCTATCGGCGGGGTGTCTTGACTGGACACAGGCACCTGAACCCGTTCAGTCTTCACTTCCGTTCTCACCTCCGTCTTGGTGACCACGACCGCGGTGGACCACGCGCCCAGGAGCGCCGTGACCGCGGCGTTGACCTCACCCTGGGACGCGGACGGGTTCGCCACCACGATCTGCGCCCTCGTGACCGCCTGGGCCAACGCCTTCCACGACTCCGCAGTGAACCGAGTCTCGTCCAACCGGGCCACGGCTCCCAACACGGCCTCCAACGCCGCCTTGGACGCCACCGCTGGCGGAATGACGCGCACCAGGCCGGCCATCGTGGTCTGCAACTGCGTCACCGCGGCATCCACGTCGATCTGTGTGGCCGTAGCCAGAGACGACAATCTCTGCACCTCGGCCAACGCCAAAGCGAACGGAGCCCACGTCTCGACCGTGTATTCCGCTTCCACATGCGTCAACGCGACCGTTTCCATTGCCGCCAACGCATCCTTTGTCACCGGTACGGGGGCACGCATCAATCCGGTCACCGCAGTTTGCAGCGCCGCCACAGCCGCGTCGACCTGGTCCTGCGTGGCGGTCGTGTCCCCGACCAGGGCCTCAGCTGCAGACCTCGCACTCGCGAACACGCTCCACGACTCGGGCGTGTAATCCGATGAGACCCGCGACCCCGTGGCAGTCACCAGAGCACGCAACGCCGCATCAGACACCACCGACGGCCTCGGCACGAGACCAGCCACCTTCGCATGAATCGCCGATGTGGCCGCCTGGATCGCCGCCACATCGGTGGCGTTCGCATCCACCAGCACCTGCCCGGCATGCACCGCGTCCACCAACTCGGCCCACGACTCCGCCGTGAACTGGGCCTCAGACCCAAACACCGCCCGAGCGCCCGCGATCGCGCCCACCAGTTCGTTCACCACCTGGTGCACGAACGTGTCCGCGAAACTCAGGTCCACGGTGCCGGCCATCAACCCAGCCACCGTCACCGTGATCGTTCGCTGCCCAGGTTTGGTCACGGACACACTCGATGTCGCAGCATCGAAGGTGTCCGTGACCTCAGAAGAGGACACCGTCACGTCCGATGCCGACACCACTGCCACGTGATTTCCGAACTCGTCATAGGACGCGAACGCCAACGTGACCGGGATACCCACCACCGACTCCATTACCGGCGCGACCACTCGCACCTCCGAGGCCGCACCCGGATTCACCGTCACCGTCACCGGGGCTGACACCAAACCCCCGGCTGTCGCCGTGATCTCTCGCGGCCCAGCGACTGTCGGCGTGAATGCCCCATCTAGGATCACATCATCCGGGCCAGACGAGGCATACTCCACCGCGGACCCAAGCAACTCTTCCACCAGGTTCCCGTCGGCATCGTAGGTCTTGGCCGACAACCCGACCGTCTCACCTGCGGCGACCGCCACCGGCGATACCCCAAGCCTCACCGACGCCGCCGCACCGGCGATCACGGTGTACGTCTCGGTTGCAGTCCAGTCTGACGACGTCACCACAATCTTCTGCCCCGGAACCAACCGTCCCGAAGTGACCGGAGTAGTTCCGTCGGCCTCGACGATGACGTAGCTTCCGTTGTCATCCGCGCGCAGCACCGAGCGGATCGACGCCGCCGTGAAATTCCCTAACCGCACTGTCTTCGCCGTATTGTCCACGACCAGCGACGGCGACACGGATGTCAGCGCGGCCACATCGGACAGATCGGCAACCTTGACAAACGACAGGGTCCGCATGTTCGGCACATCCGATGCCGCCGCCCACTTCAGAGCGTGGACCCCCGCCGTCATCGTGATCTGGGTACTCAACTCCAGCCACGTGGACCAACCCTCATGCGCGGCGAACGACGGCACCTGACCCACCGGTCGCCCATCGAGCGTGAGCACCATGGACGGGTTCTTTGCCGAATCGCTCGCATATTCGAACGTCACCTGGTAGATGCCGGGCTCTTCGACATCAACCGGATAGGACACCCACGCACCTGGATAGCCATAACCCAAGTTCTTCGGCACCACCGTGGAGGTATTGGACTCGATCTGGATCAGGCGGCCCGGGGACTTGTGCAAGAACCGTTCCGCCTCAATGGCCGTCCCGGCCGGCAACGGCGCCGCCACGGGTGCCAACGTCGCACCCAAGAGCGCCACGCAGGCCATGTTGCCATCAACCGATGCCACCGTCACGCGCACTCGCACCGTGTCCCCCGGCGCAGCGTTCAGCACAATCGCGGCCTTGAACGCGTCTCGGGGCTCGTTTGACGAGGTATCGACCACTGGGGCCGACCACTCCACCGTGCCGTTGACCACGACCTCGATCCTCCCGGTCCCCCGGTATGCACCCAGGTACACGTCCAGTTGCTGCGGCCCAGTGCCCGGATCTACGGTGAACTCCACACCGTTGCCCACCCCGCGGCGCATGAGCCCAACTCCAGGATGGCTCGAAGAACTCGTCCAGCCCGGCGAGATCGCCGGATGGTCCGGGTCGGCGTCGATGGCCGTCCACGTGAGGTTCGCCGAGTTCATGATCTCGTAGTCCGCGTTGGCGGTGACGGTGTCGATGTACGCCGGGCCCGTGAGCGCGCTGCCGCCGGCCTTGCGCGCGTAGTCCGGCATAACCCCGGCGGTCGGCGTGGATCCGGAGAACTGAATCCAGTCCGTTCCCCCTTCCGCGGTGAGGTCCACCGTCTGCCCGTTGACCTTGGTCAACGACGCCGAGGTCACCTTCGCACGGGACAAGGTCGCCCCAAGTAGCGCCGCGGCCGAGTTCACGTTGGCCATCGCGGAGCGGGTCATCCGGACCTTGACCACATCCCCAGGGACGGTGTCC
This sequence comes from Bifidobacteriaceae bacterium, assembly GCA_031266115.1. Taxonomy (GTDB): domain Bacteria; phylum Actinomycetota; class Actinomycetes; order Actinomycetales; family WQXJ01; genus JAIRRT01. The sequence goes on along the minus strand of JAISBQ010000328.1, from coordinate 702 downwards.
AGGACGATGGCGGCCCTGAAGGCATCACGGGGCTCACCTGAACTGGTGTCCGCGAAGGTGCCGAACCACTCCACCGTGTCATTGACCAGCACCTCGACCTTGCCTTCAGCCAGGTAGGCGCCGAAATACACATTCAGCCTCTGCTCCCCATCCCCGGGGTCGACGCTGAACTCGATACCGTTGCCGATCCCACGCCGGATCAGACCCACTTTCGGGTGGTCGGAGGAGCTGGTCCAGCCGGTGGAGATCGCCGGGTGGTCGGGGTCAGTGTCCGTGGAGGTCCACTTGAGGTTGGCGTCGCCCATGATCTGGAAGTCGTTCGTGGCGCCGTTGACCGCGGTCACATAGACGGGACTTGTGAGGAGGCTTGATCCGCCGGCCTTGCGCGCATGGTCCGGCATGACCCCGCCAGTCGATGTGGCCGCGCTGGTCCAGGGGAATTGGATCCAGTCCGCGGTCCCTTCCGCGGTGAGGTCCACGGTGGCCCCGTTGACTTTCGCGATGGATCCCGACACCACCGCCGACGATGTCGCAGTCCCCTGCGGAGGAATCTCCAGCCACGGGTTGTCCAACTCAGCCAACGTCACCGCTGCGAGCCTGGCGACACCAGTCCCGGTGGTCGTGGTGTCTCCCGTGAGTTTCACCCTAACTACCACGGTGTCTCCAGGATCGGCCAGCTTATACGTGAACGCGACCCGTCCG
>JAISBQ010000309.1 GCA_031266115.1 Bifidobacteriaceae bacterium | reverse complement strand
CCGCGTTGAAGGCCCCGTGGACCGATCCGAGCGGATGGTCCACCGGAACCAGCGCCGGGTGAACGCGTGCCACCACGCCGAGGTCCGTGCCGGCATCGTCCACGAGGCGCTCCACGATGGCCAACAACTTGATGACGTACCCGTTCGCGGCGGCGGCCTCCACGTCCGCCTGCGTGATGGCGGTGATGCCCTCCCGGTGTACCTCGTCGATGCTGACGCGGGTATGGAAGGCGAGGGAGGCGAGAATGGCGGCCTGGGAGGCGGCGTCGAACCCCTCGATATCCGCCGTGGGATCGGCCTCCGCGTATCCGAGGCGCTGGGCCTGGGCGACGGCCTCGTCGAATCCCAGGTGTTCGCGGGTCATCTGGTCGAGGACATAGTTGGTGGTGCCGTTGACGATCCCGAGAATGCGCATGACTTTGTCGCCGGCGAGCGAGACTCGCACACCGCGGACAATGGGGATGGCCCCGCCCACCGCCGCCTCGTAGAACAGGTCGACGCCGGCCCCGGCCGCCGCCTCGTACAAGGTGGGGCCGTGAGCGGCGAGGAGCGCCTTGTTAGCGGTGACCACGCTGGCGCCGCGCTTGATCGCCTCCAGGATGAACGTCCGGGCCGGTTCGATCCCCCCCATGAGTTCGATGACAATGTCGGCGCGCGCGATGAGGCCTGCGGCATCGGTGGTGGGGTTGGGGGGCTGGAGCGCCTGGACCTGAGGTTCGTCCAGGCTGCGCACGGCGACACCCGCAAGCTCAAGGTTGGCGCCGGCTCGTGCCGCCAGGTCCTCGCCGTGGGTCATGATGAGCCGGCCCACCTCGGAGCCGACCACGCCGAATCCGAGAAGGGCGACACGAAGGGTGGGAAGGTCAGACCATGACACGGGAGTCTCCTTGAGATGGACGCGGGTGGGAGTGGACGGACCAGCAGGCCGGGGCGCTCGCCGGACCACCCCATAGGCTCCCACATCCCCGCGCTCAGGTGCACGAACTTCGAGGCCCCTGCGCTGACGGCCGAACCGGCACGCCGCCAACTCGCGGTGTCTCCCCACCAAGGCCCTCACTACGGTCAGCCTCGCGTAGTCCGCCACGTTCGTCTTCCGGCACAGGATCTGACGCGCTCAACCTCGGGTTGAGTAGTATCACCGACAATCCGGTCGAGGCGTAAACACCAGACTCTGACATGCGTGCTCGAAGCGACAGTGCACAGTCCCCACGAACCCTCGTTGACAGGTCCCTGCTTTCGGGTTCAATGCCTCCCAACAGGCACCAAGGCCTGACCCCGGCGACTACCGGCCGCGCATCCCCAACCATGCTCCCACACGCAGCCCTTCTCACGTCATCAAGAAACTTCGTCAGGATCCCGGAGACCCAACAGCTACATCGAAAACACACCAACTCTCATGACCAATATCCCGAGCACAGCCCGATCCCCGGACCCCTGATCTCTATTTGACCCTCACCTTGACGGCTCGTGAAACCCCATCTTGAATCTTCCCAGTTGTATCTGTGAAGCTCACCGCCACTGTGTGAGTGCCACGCGACAACGCCCGTAGCTTCACATCGACCGTGCCCCGATCTTCAGGGTTCAGCCACACGGTCTTAGACTTCGCGCTGTCGAGTGAGACCCTGACCTTTCCAGTCGGACGGTCCACGCCCTTGGCTGCCACTTTGACTTTGAGCATGGCGTCACCGCCAGCCGTCACCGATCCCTTAGACAGCCTTGCTGCCACCTCGGACTTCGCGAGCACACGCCACGTTTGCGTCGCGGCTAACGTGGCCGGGCACCCTGACGGCTCGCGATACGACATGGTTACGACCTGGACAAGAGTCGACCCCAGGTCGCTTCCCTTAACTCGCATCGAGCTAGAGCCTCCCCCCGTAATGGAACCCGGCGTCGGCTTTCCATCCCTCAACCACGCGATATAGTCCACCCTCAACAGCCCATCTGCGGCATAGTCTCCTACCGCTGCACCCCTCAGGGTCGCGCCTGGCTCAACTGTGGTGCCAGCCGGCCTTCCATCCACCGCGACCATGGGCTTGCTTTCGTCCGTACAAGGCAGCACCTCCGCCCCGACGGCGGTCGCCGCACCGCCTCCAACCGCTCCGAAATCTACAAGCAACACTACTAGAACCGTCCACAGTCCCAACAATCTCCGTCCTTTGGCTAGGCCCGTCATCACGCCCTCCCTTGCATTGAGTCCACTCTTGATCAACTCGCCCCGGTACAACGTACCATCGCCACGTGGTGACTGTCTGCGGTGAGCGCAAGCGCTCACCGCAGACAGTCACCACTCACTCCACCGCGAGCCCGCCACAAAGGCAAGCGTCACGCGAGCACCAACTATCAGCTTACATACACTGTACCAGAATACATCAGCGGGTTCCCTGGTTCCCCTTCCCCGAGATTCATGCCGTAGATGTACACGGGAACCGCCCCACGTCTTGATGTCGTCAGCGACGCCGCAAATCCATGGTTGGATCCGGTATTCGGGTACGCGGACGCTACATCCGAGCGAAAGCCATCGGCGGTGACCGAGTATCCGTCTCCGATTCCCGCGGGTCCGCCCAAGTACACATGCACGCTTGCGGCAGTCCTTACCAGGTCAGGGTCGATGATCCAGCCTGAGACCACGACCTTTCCGCTGGTTCCATTAACACCTTCGACGTTTCCTACCGGAACGCGATCAGCCGTACGAATCTTGGTTCCGGTGAGGTCCAGTGACCACCACATTGAGCTGAAGACGCTATAAGCGGGATCTGAAGCAGTCGCCGGAGCTGAACCAGTATGGATCCCAACGGCAATGGCCGTTCCATCAGGGTTGACAGCGTAGACCGGCGCTCCACTGTCTCCGCCTTGAGTCGTATTTCCGTTGTCCCACACCACATGATACGTGTGATGCACCACGTGGCTCATTTGGTCGCCATTCGCGGCAGCCGCAAAGGTCGTGTCCCAGTTCGTTCTCGTAATGTTGCCGCACATCTCATTGGTGGTCTTTGAGCCACTGATGCAAACTCGCGTATACGGGGCCGCGGCTTCGGCTTTGGCGACCACAGTGCGAGACAGGTTGCTGTTCACGTAAATTGAAGGCGTCAGAGAGTTCCCATTCGGGACTGGGAATACCGCCGCATCCGCGTGTACCGAAGTCGTCTTTTGCCAAATCGTATTGTTTACCAGCCCTCCGAGTATCAGTGAAGTGGTGCCGCTGTTGTTCCCAATCGCCATCTGTTGCCCGTTTGGCCCGCAGTGCCCAGCCGTCAGGCCATACGCGTTCTGCGGATCAGTCCCCCCTTGCAGGAGAAATCCCGCAGTGCAATTCTCTACCCAATTCCCAGAAACGTGCTTTAGGAGGCGCTTGCCGCCTTTGAACGGAGCCGAGTAGTGAGACTCCTGCACTTCAGGCTGCTCCGTCTGAGCGACCACGGCGACACGGGGTTCTGTCGCGACCGTCGTGTTGAGTTGGAGTGTCGCAGCCCGCGCAGCATTGCCGACAATGACATTCGCCGCTGTCTCCAGTGAGTTGGCGCTGGCCTTGGCCGCTTGGAAATCGGAGGGCTTCACCTTGACTTCGATGATGCCCTTGTCATAAAAGACTCCAAACGACGTGATCTCCGCCTCTTGCTCGACCGTCTCCAGCACGTCAGCAGCAAGCGTGTCGAGTTCCTGGCGCGAGACCTCGCGGTCGACGACTTCGGCTGCGGCCACCTTGCGCAGGGTGGACTCGAGGTATGCGACCTCGGAGGCCTGAAGGTCCAGGACTCCGACGACAAAGTGATCCTGGGTTGGCGTGAGCCAGAACTCAACGAAACGGTCCCCGAGGAGGTCGACGGCCGCGGTCCGGAAATCATCCGTCGCGTCGACGATGCTCACGCCAAAGGTGGGCGCGGCCTCGGCGTCTTGGGTCGATTCGGCCAGTACATCTGAGCCTAACACCCGTGCCGATTCTGGCGTGCTTTGCGCCAAACTCGGCACGGCGGAAGTGCCCAGCGTCAGGACGATCACGGAAAGCCCGCAGATCAGGGCAGAACGGTATTTCAAGTATGGCATGTATGCCAGCCTTTCGTGGAATGGGCAGTCTGGATGAGGGACTTGCGGCTGCCAAGCGACGAAAGTAGTCGGCGTCTCGCTACCCGTCTGGGACGTTTGGCCTGGGCGCCTCGTTGGTGGCCACTCGCGAAGCCCCCGTTATCGCTGGTCAAAGCGGAATTCTGTTCGAATTGCAAAGAACTCGAATTGCCCTCGGACAGCCCGTCCTCCATCCTGTGCGACCATCATGGCCACCAGTCGGGCGGGAGGTCCCACGTGCTGCGCTCGGGCCGTCTCACCTCGCCTCGCCTCGGTCGTGAGTTAGCGGGTGGGCGGAGCGGGCCGTCGGCGCCTGGACACGCCTTTCCCGCACTCCGCGCGGCGTTCCGAGTGAGCGCGCTGGCCTGTACGGCCTCTCCATGCCGGTTGTGACGACCAGCGAAGGCCGCAGGCGCTGGGGACGAGTTCTCCATGCCACCAAGCGCGAGGCCGTGACCGTCACAGAGCACGGCCAACCGAAGTTGTCATGGTGGATCGGCCCACATGCCAGCTCGACGGTATGCACCGGTGGGCCGGCCGCGCCCACCCCACCCGATCCTGGGCTCACCGTGCGCCGAGTTTCAGGTTTGGGGGCTCCCAGGGCCGGTTTGGGCCCGGAAAGGTGAAACTCGCGGTCTGTGGGGTGAGGGTCGCGGGGCGACGTGGTCGGTTGGGGATCCCGAACCGGCGAACGGCAGGACCTGGCGACGAATCAGCCGCAGTCCAGTGCTAGGCGGTCTTCTAGGCGCTCGCGGCGGATCAGGGGGCGGATGACGCCATCTCGAACGGCGACCACGGGCGGACGCAGCACCTGGTTGTAGTTGGAGGCCAACGGGTAGCAGTAGGCGCCGGTGACCGGGACTGCCAGGAGATCGCCGGGGCCGATGTCGGCCGGCAAGTATTCGTCCTTGACCACGATGTCGCCACTCTCGCAATGCGTCCCTACCACGCGCGAGAGCACCGGCGGCGCGTCGGAGCGGCGCGACGCCAACGTCGCCGAATAGTCCGCCCCATACAGCGCCGTGCGGATGTTGTCGCTCATCCCGCCGTCCACCGCCACATAGTGCCGCGTGAAGCCGCCGTCCAGGGCCACCCGCTTGACCGGGCCCACCGTGTACAGGGTGAATCCTGCGGGGCCGGCGATGGCGCGCCCCGGCTCCACGCAAATCCGCGGCGGCGCTACCCCCGAATCACGGGCCAGAGCGCCCACACCCTGTGCCATCTGCGCCGCCAGTTCCTCGGGGCCAAGTGGGTCGTGTCCCGTGGTGTAGGCGACGCCGAACCCGCCGCCCAGTCCCATCTCCGGCGCCCACACCCCAAGCTCGCGTCCGATGGCGGTGTGCAGGCCAAAAAGCCGGCGCGTCGCCTCGCGCAACCCCTCGGAATCGAAGATCTGCGACCCGATGTGGATGTGCAGCCCGCGTAGGTCCACCTGGGGTGTCGCCACCACCCGCCGGGCCGCCGCCATCGCCGAGCCGTCATGGACAGACAGCCCAAACTTCTGATCCTCGTGTGCCGTCGCGATGTAATCGTGCGTGTGCGCCTCGACTCCCACGCGCACGCGAATCCACACCGGCGCCACCACATCCTCGTCGGCGGCGATCCGAGCGACCTGGCCGATCTCGTAGGACGAATCGACCGCGATGCGTCCGATGCCGGCCCGCAAGGCCGCACGAATGGTCGCATCCGTCTTGTAGTTGCCATGCAGGGTCATGCGGCTCGCGTCCAACCCTCCGGCCAGGGCGATCGCCAGCTCACCGCCCGAACACACGTCCAGGCCGAGCCCGTCCTCATCGAGCCAACCCGCGATCCCTCGCGCGAGTAATGCCTTGCCTGCATAGGACACCTCAGCGCCACCGAGGGGCGCGAAGGCAGCGGCGAACGCATCGCGAAAGGCCGCGGCACGAGCGCGGAAGTCCACCTCGTCCAGGATCACCGCTGGCGTCCCCACCTGGGCCGCGATCTCGGCGACGCTCAAACCGCCAACGTGGAGAACGCCATCGTCGGATTTGCCCGCTGTGACGGGCCACAGCTCACGCATCAGCGCGTTGACATCGTCCGGCACCATCAGCCACGCGGGGGTGTCGCCGGCACCGTGGCGGGCGCCGGCCTCGTGGGATCGCATCGCCATCACATCCTTTCTGGGGCGCTGACGCCGAGCAGACCGAGGCCATTGGCGAGCACCTGGCGCGTGGCGTCATTGAGCCACAGGCGGGTGCGATGAAGGTCGGTCACCGGATCGTCGCCCAGGGGAGCCACCCGGCAGGCGTCGTACCACTTGTGGTAGGCACCGGCGACCTCTTCGAGATACCGCGCCACGCGATGGGGCTCGCGCAAGGATGCGGCCTGGTGAACAACGCGCGGCAGCGAGGCGAGATAACCGAGCAGCACCGCCTCGGTCGAATGCTCCAGGAGTTCGGGCGCGAAACCATCCGCGCGCATCACACCGATAGCCGCGGCGTTGCGGTCCACGTTGACGGTTCTCGCATGGGCGTACTGGACATAGAACACCGGATTGTCGTTGGTCTGAGAAGCCAACAGGTCGAGGTCGATGGTCAGGGCTGAGTCGATGGACGATCTGGCCATCGCATACCGGGCCGCGTCCACGCCCACGGCTTCCACCAAGTCCTCCATGGTGACCACGGTGCCGGCGCGCTTCGACATGCGCACGGGCTTTCCTGCACGCACCAGCGAGACGAGTTGGCCGATCAACACCTCGACGGTATCTGGATCATCTCCGAGGCCGGCCGCCGCGGCCTTGAGACGCGCGATGTACCCGTGGTGGTCCGCGCCGAGCAGGAAGACCGCGTGGGTGGCGCCGCGCGCCTTCTTGTCGCGCAAGTAGGCGATATCGGCGGCGATATAGGCGGGCGTTCCGTCGGACTTGATGACCACGCGATCCTTGTCATCGCCAAACTCGGTGGACCGCAACCACCACGCCCCATCCGCTTGGTACAGCGATCCATTCGCGCGCAGCTGCGACAAGGCCGCGTCCACCGCTCCGGACGTATGGAGAGACTCCTCGTGGAAATACACGTCGAAGTCGACCCCGAAATCGTGCAACGAGGACTTGATCTCATCGAACATCAGGGCCACGCCGCGCGAGCGGAACACGTCCCGTGCCTCAGCGGTGGGGAGATCTGCGAGGTGAGGGCCGGCATCGTCCACCACCCGGCTGGCGATATCGGCAATGTATTGCCCACCATAGCCGTTCTCGGGAGGGTTCTCGCCGCGTGCGGACGCGAGGAGCGATGCGGCGAAGTGATCGATCTGAGCGCCGTGGTCGTTGAAGTAGTACTCGCGCGTCACCCTGGCGCCGTCCGCCTCCAGGATGCGGGCTATGGCGTCCCCCACCGCCGCCCACCGCGCCCCTCCAAGGTGGATGGGGCCAGTCGGGTTGGCGGACACAAACTCGACATTGATCCACTGCCCGGCGAGCGCGACTCCCTGGCCAAATCCGCCTGCCCGCTCGACGATGGTGCGCGCGAGCGCGCCGGCGGCCGCCTTGTCGAGGGTGATGTTGAGGAAGCCGGGGCCCGCGACGTCAACCGATGCGATCCATGCCACGGCGCCGAGGGCGTGCGCCAGGCGGGTTGCCAATTCGCGCGGCGGTATCCCAGCCCTCCTGGCGAGCTGCAACGCGATGTTGGTGGCCCAGTCGCCATGCGCGCGGTCGCGAGCGCGCTCGAGGTGAGGGACCTCAGGGACGTCGGCGGGGTCGAGGGGAATGGCGCCGTCATCGATCAGATCAATGACGGCGCCGCGCACGGCTGCGGCAAGCTCGGCTGTGGTCACCGGGTCATGGTACTGGCCGGTAGCCCAGGTCCCGGCTGGGCGACGCGGGGACACGGGCCGCAGTGTGCCGAGCGTCCCGGCCCCGGCTGCAGGTCCCGGCTGGGCGACGCGGGGACACGGGCCGCCGGTTCGGGGACGGCGAAGCGAACGGCGGACACCAGGACAGCAAGACGCCTGAACGCCTGAACACCAGGCGCGGTGGGAACGGCGATGGTAAGCTCGCCTGCGCCCGCCCGCGTAGCTCAGGGGATAGAGCGTCCGCCTCCGGAGCGGAAGGCCGCAGGTTCGATTCCTGTCGCGGGCACCACAGAGCGGCTGGCCGCTGGTTGGCGCCGGTCCCCGGCGCGAGTGCGGCGGTCGCCACCAAGTGAACCGACGCTCCCCAACAGATCGAGCTCATCACCCCAACCGGAACCAGCACGGTGAGTTCACGGCCACGCCTGCTCCACTCGACCCCGGTATCCCTCTTGACTTTCCGCGAGTGTGTACAGGTGAGGGAGTGTGGGGTTTAGGGAATCGAGATTGCGGAATACCAGGCTTCGCAGGGGATCTGCTGGATCGAGATAGCGGAATACCAGGCTTCAGCCTCCGAGAACGCGCTACATCGGGCCTCGTAGCCTGGTATTCGACTATCTCGATTCTCAAGGGTGGGTCCAGAGCCTGGTATTCGACGATCTCGATGACCTTTGGCGAAGTGAGGCCGGGATCCTGACCGTCACACCGGCCGCCGGCCTGCCCGGTCACCGTTCGGGCGGCCATGTCCAGGTCGCGGACGGCCGCGATGCGAGACATGGGCTCAACAAGACCCCGACCAGACCCGCGTGCCTAGGGTGTGGTGTGGAGCTGCGGGCAGCACCCCGCAGCGCGAGCGCCAGCCATCTCCGAAAGGATGCCGGCCGCCGCGGTCGGTCATACGTCTCGCAGAGCGGGCCAGAGGGGGGAGTCGTCGAGTGTCACCTCTCCGGCGATGATCGCCAGGGCGTTGTTGTGCACTCGGACGTTGTCGGCGCCCCGTTTCTCGAACACGGGAAGATACTCGGCGATCAGGGATTCTTCGGCATCGTATCGGGCGCGATCCCACCGAGAGATAAAATCGACCTCGATCTTGCATTCGACATCGGCCACAGCTGTCTCTGTCTCCTGAGCGCTCGCCGCACCCTCCGGCCAGCCGGCGTTCAGCGCCGCAGCGGGATCGGCATAGTCGAAACCCTCCCGTTCCATGCAGGCGGCCCAGCCGGCGATCGCCTCGCGCATGGACGGCGATGCACGCGACGCCTCGTCGGCCCGGCGGAAATACTCACCTATCGCTTCGTTATCCTCGCTGGACAGGCCTTCGACGTCGCGATGCGCGAGGTCATAGGAAATCTCGGCGCATCCGCCCTCGCCATCCAGCGCCTCCCTGAATCCTGCCGGGTGCTCGCGCCGAGGCTCCGCCGATGGCGATCTGAGAAGGGGAATCCCGAAGTCAGATCCGTAGCCATACTCGCGAGCACGGTCAAGGTCGATCACACCCCACTGCGGGTCACCGCGGTAGGCGTCCACACCCACCGCCGTCTCATCAGAACCCGAATCGAACTCCTTGTCGACGTCGTATCCGAGCCGCCGCATGCATTCGACCGTGATCAGCCTCTCGGCGTCGATGACGAACGCCATCTCATCCAGGGTCATCGAATAGGCAGCCCAGGGCCCCAGGTAGCGACCCTGCTCGTCGCGGAACGCCGAGATGGGCACGAGGCCCGGCGAGGATGCGCGCAAGGGAGCAGCGGGCGTGGACTCCAGCGGTGCTCTCGGCGCCGGGCGGGAACTCGCCGGCAGTGGATTCGTGGCGAGGGACCCGCCCTCGTCGGGAGCCCCGTACAGGTCGCCGGCGTCGACAGCCTCCTCGCCACCGCGGGCATTGTCACGCCCGTCCACCGAGCCGCCATTCTCGCCGCAGGCGGTACATGCCGCCATGACGCCGACGATGACGGCGGTCGCCCACCGCCGATGACGGCCACGCGCGCCCATCCTCACAGGGAGGCGGGAGGGCCTGCCGGAGCCGTCGCCTTGCGGCGGGCACGCTTCTTGGGCAGGGGTGGTTCCCCGTCGGGCA
>JAISBQ010000279.1 GCA_031266115.1 Bifidobacteriaceae bacterium | reverse complement strand
CATCGGGATCGCGTCGAGTGGCCTTCACTCCAACGGGTTCTCGCTGGTCCGCGCCATCGTCGCGCGTGCGGGGTGGGGGTGGGACCGCCCAGTGGCGGAGTTCGGGCGCACCCTGGGTGAGGAGGCCCTGGAGCCGACGGCGCTGTATACCCGCGCCTGCCTCGACCTCATGGCACGCTTCGGCCCGGCCGTCCACGCGTTTTCGCACGTCACGGGCGGAGGGTTGGCCGCGAACCTGGCGCGGGTCCTGCCGGAGGGGACGGACGTCATCGTCCACAGGGATGCGTGGAAGGTGCCGCCGGTCTTCGCGGTGTTGCGCGAGTTGGGCGGTGTCCCGTGGCAGGACGCGGAACGGACGTGGAACCTGGGCGTCGGGATGCTCGCCTTGGTGGACGCCGCCGCGGCCGCCGATGCCGTCGCTCACCTCACCGCCGCCGGCCACCCTGCGTGCGTGATTGGCCAGACCGAGGTGACGCGTCCGGAGGCGGCCGGGTCGGCGCGCCCCGCCGCCGGGGTGCTGGGGGCGAGCGTGGCGGGTACGAACGTGCAGGGCACGCGGGTCCAGGGAACGAAGGGGATCCACGGCGGCGCGGTCACCCTGGAGGGCACCTACCGGGTGTAGCGACCAGGCGCCGGCGTCGGCCACCCGCGGTGGTGGTCACGCCCGCAGCGCCCCGATGGGTACCACGGCGATACCGTCCGTCCGCCGGTAGCCAGGCCCGGTGCCGGTGATGATGCACAGTGCGTCTGGCGGGCCTACGGCCTGGGTGTCGATGGCGGCGACGGCCGCCTTCAGGCTTGCCGCCGCGGCTTCGGCCTGGCCGCCTCCGAGCTTGATTCCGCAAGCGACCCAACCGTCCGGATAGGCGACGATGACGTCGATCTCGCGGCCTGCTGAATCGCGGTAGTGGAACGTCCGGCCGCGGTTGGGTGCCGCGTAGACCCGCAAGTCGCGAAGGACCATCGACTCGAAGAGCTGACCGAGGGTCTTAGGCTCGCGCGCGAGTTTCTCGGCGGTCGCGCCAATGGCGGCCGCCGCCAATGACGGGTCGACCAAGTGCCGCTTGGGTGATTTGCGAAGGGTGGCCGAGCCGCGCAGAGATGTTTGCCAGGCGGGCAGGTCCTCCACGATCATGAGGCGTTCCAGGGCGCCGGTGTACGAGGCGACCGTCTCGCGATCGAGCGCCCGTGTGGCATCGGTCACGTCGCGGGCGAGTGTCACGGTGGAAGCCTCGGTCGAGGTGTTACGGGCCAGGGACGCCAGGAGGCGCCGCACTCGCAGGGGGTCTCGCCGCACGCCTGCGACCCGGCTGATGTCGACTTCCGCCAACAGATCCAGATAGTCCAGGACGTATTCGCGGGCGGTTGCCGCGTCGGCGCTCGCCATCGCGGGCCAGCCGCCTGTCACCACCGCATCAGCGAGGTCGTTCACGCCCCAGCCCACATCGTCAGCTGTGGGGGGCTCGCCTGCGCGAGTCTCAGCCCAACTCACCTCGCGGCTGGAGCGGCCCATCTCAGACAGGGACATGGTTCGCATCCGGAGTACCGAGAACCGGCCGAGACCGGGGTGGCGTTGGGCGTCATCGTCCGGGGTCGCCGAGCCGGTAAGGATGAACTGTCCCGGGGTGCCTCTATCGTCCACGGCCCGGCGGACCAGGTCCCACAGGCGCGGTTGGCGCTGCCATTCGTCCAACAGCCGCGGTGTCTGGCCGCGCAGCAGGAGCTCGGGGTCAACGTCGATCAAGGCCGGCACTGCCGGGTCGGTCTCGACACGGAGTTCGGAGGCGGCGATCCGGCGGGCTGTCTCGGTCTTGCCGCAGCCTTTGGCGCCTTCGACCAGCACGGCGCCGCTGCGGCGCAGACGAGCCGCCAACTCGGAGTCCGCTACGCGTGGCAGATAGTCCACAGTCGAATCCTAGGCCCAACCCGCAGTTTGTAGGCGAGCCAACCCGCAGTCTGTGAGCCATCCATCCCGCAGTCTGTCGACGATCCACCCCGAAAGCCGTCGACGGCGGGCCTTGGACCTGCCGGGGGAGAACAAGCACCAACTGGCCAGCCTGCCCACACTTCAACGCACCACCCACAGCGCCCGCACGCCCACCCACCGCGCGAGCCCACGGCTTCTACGTGGCGGGTTCCCAGTCGTCGTCCTCGGCGGGGTAGGACTCGTACTCCAAGCCGTCGCCAGAGTCCTCGTCGCCTGACCCGGACAGCTCGCGCTCCAGCGCGCGATAGTCGGTGTCAGGGGTGTAGTACTTGAGCCGCCGAGCGACCTTGGTTTGCTTTGCCTTTTGACGGCCGCGCCCCATGGCGTGACCCCCTCTTGTTCTCAGGCGTGGCGCTCGGCGCGCGTGCGGAGCAGCCCCGTTTTACCGGCATGGACGTATGGCGTTAACGGTACAAGAACCTGCCCTACGGCGTCGAACCGACGCGGTCGGGTCCGTCACCCCCAGCCGAGCTCGTGGATCCGTTCCTCGTCGATCCCGAAGTAGTGCGCCACCTCGTGGACCACGGTGATGACCACCTCGTCCACCACGTCACCTGGCGTGTCGCAGATGGCGAGGATCGGTGTGCGGAAGATAAGAATCCGGTCCGGCAGCGCCCCGATCCCGCCGAACCCGAAGCGTTCGGTGACGGGGACGCCATCGTAGTAGCCGAGCAGGTCGGGCGGCTGATCCGCTGGCGGCCTATCCTGCACGATGACGGCCACGTTCTCCAGCTGTTCGCTCACCCCCGCAGGCAGCAAGTCCAGTGCCTCCCCGACACACCAGTCGAACTTCTCGGCACTCATCTCGATGGGCATGGTCCCTATCATCCCCGGTGTTGGGGACGGTGTGTCACACCCGTTCTGAACGTCCCCGCGCGGTTCCGGCGAGTCCACGCCAGAGCCTCTGGGCGGGACTCTCGGGCGGAGGTATAGGCCTCGTCACGGTGGCACCAGACAAGCGAAGAGGCGGGCTCGCCGTTGAACCCGCCGTCTTCACTGTTCCATCACGCTACCCCCATCCGTCACGAGGCGGAACCCCTCCCTGCCCCTTCGTGGTCGCACTCCCGCGGCGGGCGCGGCACTGTCGCTCCTTGCCCGGTCTCTACCGCGTCCTACGGCGTTCGCCGTAAACGGTCAAATAGACGAGGCGAAAACGGTAAAGCAGCGGAGTTGGAGGTGGCAAAATAGAACATGACATATGTGCGTCGCCTCGTCGATACCCAGCTCGACGAACTCCTCCCCATCCTGCCCGCCATCGCCGTGGAGGGAGCGAAGGGGGTCGGGAAGACCGCAACGGCGACCGCCCGGGCCGAGACCGTCTTCTCGCTGGACCGCGACACGACGCGGACGCTGGTTGGTGATGATCCCGAGCTTGTCACCCGCGGCGGGTCCCCAACGTTCATCGACGAATGGCAGCGGGTCCCATCCACATGGGACGCCGTTCGGCGCGCCGTGGACGATGGCGCACCGGCGGGTCGGTTCCTGCTGGCAGGGTCGGCGTACCCGGATCCGAAGGCGCGGCCACATTCGGGCGCCGGCAGGATAGTACGGCTCTTGATGCGGCCGATGGCGCTGCCCGAGCGTCGCGTGGAGACTCCGACGGTTTCGCTGGCGAGTCTTGTGACTGGAGACGACGTCCCGGTGGAGGGGGCGACATCGTTCACCACCGCCGACTACGCGGAGGAGATCGTGAGTTCCGGCTTTCCGGGCATCCGATTGGCAGATCCCGCGGCGAGAGGCCACCTACTGGACAGTTATGTCGACCGGATCGTTGACCACGACATCCCCGAGGCGGGAGGGGTGGTACGTAGGCCCACCTCCCTGCTCCACTGGCTCACTGCCTATGCAGCGGCGACAGCGACCACGGCGTCCTACTCCTCGCTGCTGGGCGCCGCCACCCCCGGCCAGGATCAGAAACCCACCAAGCCCACCGCCATCGTCTACCGCGATGTGTTGGAGCGAATCTGGGTGCTGGATCCTCTTCCGGCGTGGATCCCCGGTCTCGGTGGGCTGAAGCATCGTGGCCAGGCTCCGAAGCATCACCTGGTCGATCCGGCTTTGGCCGCCCGGATGGTCGGCGCCACCATGGACTCACTGATTCGCGGCGAGGGTCCCGTCGCGGCCAGATCGGGAGGCACCTTTCTGGGCGCTTTGTTCGAGTCGTTGGCCCTGCAGTCGGTCCGCGTGCTCGCCCGGCCGCTACGGGCTCGGATCTCACATTTGAGGACGCAGGGCGGGGACCATGGAGTTGACATCATTGTGCAGCGACCGGACATGAGAATCGTTGCCATTGAGGTCAAACTGTCCACGATCGTCCGTCCGGCCGACGTGAAGCACCTCAACTGGCTGGCCGGTCAGCTTCCTGACACGGTAGTCAACAAGGTGCTGATCAACACCGGGCCACTCGCCTACCGCCACAAGGACGGCGTAGCCGTGGTCCCGCTCGCGTTGCTCGGCCCCTGAGCGGGGTTGTCGTCGAGTTGAGCGTTTGGGTCGTGAATCCGGGTGTTTGGGGACTCGAAGGCTCAACTCGGTGAACAACGCGCGCCGCCCAGGGGCCACGACATGGACGCCGTGTCGTGTCACGTGTCATTGCGCCCGGACACCCGCTGCCCGTATGATGCCGTGTCGCTCAGCGCCTGGCCCCCATCGTCTAGCGGTCTAGGATTCCGCCCTTTCACGGCGGCGGCACGGGTTCGAACCCCGTTGGGGGTACGGCGATTTGGAGCGCCATGGTGCGCTCGCGGCGGCGTTCCCGCAGGTCATTGAGTGGCTTGACTGTGCGCTGTGCGCCGTTCCGCTCCATTTCTGACCTGCGACGACGCGTCGGAGGACGCGGTTCCGCACCACGGGGCACCCTTACGCTCCACCGTCCGGGGTGCTGCATCAACCGGAGGCGTCCTTTCGTTTCTCGACTTTGAGTGTGGTTTCGTGTGTTTTTGTTGTCTGACCTGCGGTGGTGGTGCGCGACACGCCGGCGGGGGACGTAGCATAACGTAGCCGAATCTGGCAGGCTGGGCATGTGAGAGTCCAGATCACCAAGGCCCGCGGCCACGAGTACGCCGCCATCGTCCAGGCCTACCGCGACCAGGATGGCCGTCCCCGCAACCGCACGGTCGAGAACCTCGGCCGGGTCGACCGGCTCGACGCGGCCGACCCGGGCTGGCGCGCCGCCGCCGAGGACAGGGCCGCCGAGGCGACCGCGGAACGCCAGGAGGCCAGGGGCGTGATCGCCTACGACACCGCCGCCCCGTCCGCCAGGCTGCCCGCCCTGAACGCCGGGCACCTCCTGGCCGGGGCCGTCTGGGAGCGGCTCGGTCTGGACGCCTGGCTCAAACGGCTGCGGCGGGAACGCGGCCGGGGCCCAGACGTCGAGCACGTCGCCCGGACGCTCGTCGCCGCGCGGATCATATGGCCCGGGTCGAAGAAGGCGGCCTGCGAGAAGGCCCCGCTGATGGCGTTGACGAAGCCGTTCGCGTTGAAGGACGCCTACCGGGCCCTTGACCACCTGGCGGAGGTGTCCGCCCTGGCGCAGGCTAGGTGCGCGAGGCTGTTGGACGAGGGCCGCGGAGGGCCGCCCGAGGCCGTCTACTACGACGTCACCAACTATTTCTTCGCCATCGACCGGGGCGACGACGGCGCCGGGGGGAAGGACACGCCCAGGGGGGAAGCGACCCGCCAGAAAGGCTGTTCGAAAGAGCACCGCGTTTCCCCGATCATCCAGATGGGACTGTTCATGGACTCCCGGGGGATGCCTCTGCGTTACCGGCTGTTCGACGGGAACGTGCCCGACACCTCCACCCTGGGGGCGGCGCTGGGGGACTTCAGGGCCTCCACCGGGACGGGCAAGGTTGTGGTCGTCGCGGACAAAGCGATGAACACCGCCCGGAACACCGCCATGCTCGACGAGGCAGGCGACGGGTGGGTGTTCTCCGCGTCGGCCCGACAGCTCGACAGACAGGCCCGCGCGTGGATGCTCGACGACGACGGCTGGGAATGGCTCGACGCCGACCAGACGGTCCGCGCGAAGTCCAGGATCGTCGAACGGGTCTGCAAGTGGCAGGAGCCAGACGGGACCAGACGCCGCCGGATCGTCACCGAGAAGGTGATCGCCCGCTGGTCGAGGGACTACGCCGACCGGGACGCCCATACCAGGGCCGACCTGCTCGCGAAGGCCGCCGCCCTGGTCGCCGACCCACCACAGTACAAGGCCGTCACCGCCAAAGGCGCCCGCAAGTACGTCGAGGAGGTCACGATCGACCCCGCCACAGGCGAGGCGGCCGAGCCCGTCCAGGTGCTCCTGTTGGACGCGGCCCGCGCCGAAGCCGACGCGGAGCTCGACGGGTACTGGCTGGTCCACACCTCCCTGACCGGCACCCCGGACCGGGAGGTCCTCGACAAGTACAAAGAGCTGTGGCGGATCGAGGACACGTTCAAGGTGACCAAGACGGACCTGAGAGCCAGGCCCGTGTTCGTGTGGACCCCAGCGCACATCGAGGCCCACTTCCTGGTCTGCTTCCTGGCGTTGCTGACCGAGCGGCTGATCGAGTCGTGGACACACCTGCCGTCCGGGCGGGTGTGCGAAGCGCTGAAGGGCCTGTCAGTCAAGCCGGCCGGGCCGGGAGTGTTCCTGCTCGACCGGCCCGAGGTCTGGGACCGGATCGACGCCGCGCTGGGCGTCTCATCCGACCACGAGTGGCGGACCGTCCAGCAACTGCGCGCGTGGCGGCGCGACCTGGTCACCGCCGTGGCATGTTTAGCTACCTAAAACCACGGCCCACCAAACCGCCTAACCACAGGCCACAAACCGAAAACACTCAAAAAAAGCCGCAAAGAAGAGA
>JAISBQ010000280.1 GCA_031266115.1 Bifidobacteriaceae bacterium | reverse complement strand
TAATCGTTGTCATATGTCGGATACTCGGTCGACTGAGGCACGTATACCTGGGACAGCGTCTGCTGAGAAGCACCAGCGGCCACCTGAGCCGTCTCGTTCGACCACGGCGTGTTAGCCGGATCAAGCCGGGCTTGACAGCCCGAGCCGTTGACCGCTGCGCAATCGTGGTAGAACCGATATGAGAACGTACCGGACGGCAACGGCGTCGTGTACTCCCAGATTCCGTCGGTACCCTTGGTCATCTGCACGGCGCGCCACGCATTGTTGTAGCCGGCCAGAATATCCCCGGACTGCCAATCCGCACCCATCCGCATATCCGATGTGGTCTGAGAGACAATCGAGCTCGGCTGAGAGAAATACCATTCGCCGTAGATCTGCACCGAAGCCACCGAATCTGGTGCCTGGTACCGGAACGTCACCTCGTAGCCCGTCGGTGCCGTACCTGTCCGCTTGACGGTTGGGCCGAGCCGCAGTGGATTGCTCGGCCCAGCAGCGACCATCACGGACGTCGATTCACTGGTCGACCCGTTCAACAAGGCATCGCCGGAATAGACTGCCACGACGGGAACCAACCCAAACATGCTGAACACCGTCGAAATGGTGGCGGTTCCGTCGGAGCCGACTTGGGCCTCGCCCAGCTTCTCGCCGTCCGGCGACCCGACGTAGAACGCCACGGTGCCCGTGGGGGCTGCCGCAGCGGTCGACCGCGGCGACACCGTAGCGGACAAGGTGACCGGGAGCCAGGCCTTCGCACCTGCCACCGGGTTCACGTGAACGCCCGTCGTCATAAACGCGACGTCTTTGACGAACTCATCCAACGCACCCCGCCAGTAGTCCCACGAGTGGATGCCCGGGATCATTCGCTCCACCACCTCCAGGCCCAGTGCTCGGTATGCGTTGATCCGGTTCTGTGTCCCCGTGTTGATATTCCCCAGATAATCCTGCACACCGGCGCCGATCTGCAGGCCGAGGACCTCCCGCATCTTCGACAGCTGTTCGGCGGTAGGAGCCGTGTACGCCCCGGCGGGTGACCAGATACCGTAGTACCCGAACACGTCAGTGGTCTCATGCAGGGCTGACGCAGCCCGCGCACCACCCGCGGACAGGCCGGCGAATGCCCGGTCTTTCGCCTCATGAGAGACGTTGTACTGGCCTTCGATCGCCGGAATAATCGAGTCGCGAATATCCTGAGCGAGACCGACGTTTCCGCCGGGCAGGCCATTGAAGTTCGAAGCGACCACAACCATGTCCTGAGCGAATCCGCCGGCGATGGCGTTGCCCACGATATTCTGGGCCATCCCTTGGGTCATCCAATCGGTGTCGCTTCCTCCGGCCCCGTGAGAGATATAGAGCGTTGGATATGGGATAGCCCGGTTCGCGTCATAGCCCTCCGGCACCCACACCGACACGTTCCGTGTGGTACCCGTCGCGGTCGAATGATAGCGCAGCGAGGTCAATGCGCCCTCATGCCCGACAGCCAGCGGCGCCTGGAAATCATTGTCGTATGTCGGATACTCCGGCGAAGATGGCACATACACCTGTGATAGGGCCTGCGGCGCGGCACCTGCCGCGATCTGTGCCGTGCGGTTGGACCAGGGAAGGTTGTTCGGATCGACTATCGCCGCGCAACCCGAGCCATTGACCGCCGAGCAATTGTGGTAGTAGCGGTAGGAGAACGTCCCAGAGGGGAGCGGGGTAGTGAATTCCCAAATCCCGTCGGTACCCTTGGCCATCTGCACGGCCCGCCAGGCATTGCTATATCCAGCCAGAATGTCTCCGGACTGCCAATTCGCCCCCATCCGCATATCGGACGTGGTCTGCGACACGACCGATGCCGGCTGCGAGAAGTACCACTCACCGTAAATCTGCACCGAGGACACCGAATCCGGCGCCTGATACCGGAAGGTCACCTCATAGCCTGTCGGGGCGCTGCCCGTATGGCTCACTGTCGGACCTAGCCGCAACGGGTTGTTTGGCCCGGCGGCCACGGCGATGTCTGTCGGATCACTGGTGGACCCGTTCAGTACGGCATCGCCGGAATAGACGGCCACGACCGGGACGGTCCCGGCCGCACGCACCACGGTCGAGACCGAGGCAACACCATTGGCGCCGACAGGAGCCTCACCGAGCTTCTCCCCTGTGGCCGAGCCTAGGTGGAACGCCACCGTCCCGCTCGGTGCGAGAGCAGTGGTTGACAGCGACGTCACGGTCGCCGACAGCGTGACCGGCAACCAGGCCCTCGCACCCGTCACCGGGCTTACCTCCGTCACGGTCTTCTTGAACGCCATGTCGCTGAGGAACACATCCAGCGTGGAACGCCAGAAGTCCCACGAATGAATGCCGGGAACCAGCCGCTCGGTGACCTCGACCCCAAGAGCGCGATAGTCAGCGATCCGACGCACGGTTTCCGTCCGGATGTCGGACAGGTAGTCCTGTTGTCCAGCAGCGATCTGGATCCCCAGGGCCTTGGCCATCTCCGCTCCCTGGGTGGCGTCCGGGACATCCGTGTACGCGCCACCCGGCGACCAGATGCCGTAATAGCCGAACAAGTCGGTCGAGTGCTGCAGGGTGTAGGCGGTTCTGGCTCCACCCATCGACAGGCCGGCCAGGGCGCGGTCGGCCGGGTCGGTAGAGACATTGAAGTCTCGCTCAATCGCCGGGATCACTGACTCGCGCATCTCGGGGATGAACTGGGTGCCGTTGGGGTTTCCAGCAGGCAGACCCGTGGTGTTGGGGGTGACCACGACCATCGGCTGGACTGTGCCGGAACGGATGGCGTTGCCAACGATGTTCTGGGCGACACCCTGGGTGAGCCAGTCCGTACCGACTCCGGCACCGCCGGCCTCGAGGTACAAGGTCGGGTAAGGGACGGGTCGGTTCGGATCGTATTCGGCCGGCAAGTAGACCGAGACATTGCGGATGGCCCGAGTCTGCCAGGAATAGTAGCGGAATGTCTGAACCGTGCCCTCCTGCCCCGAGAGAGCTGGAGCTTGATAGTCGTTGTCATATGTCGGATACCTCACCGATGACGGCACATAGACCTGCGACAGGGACTGTTGGTTGGCGCCAGCCGTCTGATTCGCCGCCGTATTAGACCAAGGAATGTTGGTCGGATCGACATACCCGCTGCCTGAGCAGGTGAAATTCGGAGCCTGCGGGATGCAGTTGTGATAGAACCGATAGGAGAAAGTTCCAGACGGCAGGGCGGTTGTGAACTCCCAGATCCCGTCTGTGCCCTTAGCCATCGGTTCGGCCCGCCAGCTATTGTTCCGGCCGGACAGGACATCACCCTCGCGCCAGTCTGCACCGAGCCTCATGTCCGCGGTGGCCTGCGAGACAATGCTGGCAGGGTCGGAGAAATACCACTCACCGAAGATCGCGACCGAACTCACCGAATCAGGCGCCTCATAGCGGAAGGTGACTTCATAGCCGGTGGGCGCTTGGCCGGTGTAACGAACGTTGGCGCCGAGGGCCAGTCCGCCGGAGCTGTTCGCGGGGACTACGTTGATAGTGAACGGAGCCGCGGCGGCGGACTCGTGCGCATCGTCGCCACCATAGATGGCGACAACGGGAACAGCGCTGCCTACCTGGGTGAACCTTCCGGTGGCGACGACTGTTCCATCGGACTGCAAGGTTCCCTCCCCGACCTTGTCACCCGTCGTGGCATCGCCATTGGCGTAGAAGGCGACCGTTCCTGTTGGGACGCTCGTGCTGGCTGTCCACGCCGCCACGTTCGCATTCAGCGCGACCGGGGCGCCGGTGGCCACTGTCGCGACCGGAGTCGAGGCCTGGACCGTGGTGGCACGGAAGACCGAATCGCGAAGGAACCCATTGAGGAGTTGGCGCCAGACATCCCACGAATGCACACCCGGAATGTAGTGCTCGGTGACCTTAAGGCCGGGGATCTGGTCGCGGTAAGAACCCATCCGTTCCGCCAGATAGTCCGCGCGGGGGCGTGAGGGCTCGTTGTCCTGGAAGCCGACGCCCGAGTAGATCTCGGCAATGCCGGCCATGTCCGCCTTGACCTGGTCGGTCAACACCGCAGCGCCCGGATTCCCTCCCGAGGACCACGGGCCGTAGTAGTCGAAAACAGCGGGCTCATTCTCGATGATGTTGATCACTCGCTGGGACCCCGCGGACAACCCCGCGATCGCGCGGGATGCCGGATCGCTGCTGACGTTGTAGGCGCCCTCAATGGCCGGAATCAAGTTTCTGATCACGTCATTCCGATAGCCGTCTACGCCGTTCGGGAGACCGTTGAAGTCGGTAAACACCGCCAGCGACGGCTGGAGGCGGCCGGACTTGATGGCATTATCGACAATCACATCTGCTTGACCTTGGGTGACCCAGTCCGTCTCGTTGCCGCTACCGCCGTGGGACACGTAAATGGTTGGGTACGGGAGCGAACGGTTCGGGTCGTAACCCGGCGGTGTGTAGACCACCGCGCGATGCGTCCCGACGGGGGCTGTCGCCCCGGGCGACGAGTACGTAAACTCGGTCAACGAACCGCCTGGGCCACTATGCGGTTCAAGGTAGGCGACGTCATCGTCCGCGAATTGGGGGTCGCGCGGAACGAAGACCTGACTCATGGTCTGCTGGGCAGCGCTGGCCGCGATCTGCGCCGGCTGGTTAGACCACGGCAGGTTGGCCGGATCGGTGACGCGACAGGAGCCGGGGTGAGAAGGGCAGTCCACGTAGAACCCATAGGAGTACGCACCGGGGGGCAGCGGCATCGTCACCGTCCACACGCCGTCCAGATCGGCGTCCGTCATGGAGTCGGACCACCACGCCCCGCCGGAGAGCACGTCGCCAGGAGCCCATGCGCTTGGGCCGTGAGGTGCGGCGAGCGTGTCCGATCCAGGGGCCACCGGCGCAGCGAAAGACCACTCGCCGTAAATCTCGACCGTGGTGGCCGACGGGGCCGAGAGGTTGAATGTGACCTCATAGCCGGTCGGGGCCGTGCCCGTCCGGATGACGGACGGCCCGAGTGGGAGGGGATCGGCATGGGCCGCCTGGAGGGCGGTCGTGGAAATGGTGGCCAGCGTGACACCGACCGTGGCCACTGCGGCCACCAATCGTGTGCGCCCGCGCATGTGCATCATGGCAAGTAGCTCCTCAACGTTGAGATGGGACGATCGCCGCCGCCTGGAGCGAGGACGATGGCGCGCCAGCCACACCAACCTCGTGTCAAACCTCCCGGAAGCAGACAGTGGCCTAGTGAACCGGCCCGAGGTGGCCCTTGGAAGGCACTGGCGTTGCTACCACCGCGAGTGGTACGCGAGGGGCGCAGTGCCTGGAGCACACACCGCGCCGCGCGGGTCGGCTGTTCCATCACGATAGACGTCGTTGGATGTCGTTGAATGCCTCGGCTGTTGTTCCATCATGATGGGCTCGGCCAAGCCGACACATGAGGCCATCTCCGAGATGCCTTCGCCGGTATTCTCGAGGCGGCGCGCCATGATCATGAACGCCGAGTATTCGACCAGCGTGTCTGCGGACCAACGTTGTCCAGACCACACGTCGCACACTTCCGTAACATCGAAGCCATGCGCCGCGATTCGGTGCGCGAGAGCGCTCCGGTCGAAGCCGTCATGGCCGTCAAAGTCATGTTTGGCGGCATGGAACTCGCCGTTGTCGGCATCCATATCGACCACCATCAGACAGCCGCCCGATCTGACGGTTCGAGCCAACCCATCGAGCAACCGGTCCGTGTCACTCACGTGGTGGAACGACATCGACGCGATGACGCAATCCACCTGGCGGGGTGGCTCATCGCGAGTCAGGTCAAGGGTGTACGCCCGCAACGACGGGCGGCCGGCGACCTCGTCCGCCAGCGAGGCGATCACCTCGGCGGATATGTCAACCAGGTCCATGGAAGCGAAATGGTCGGCGATCCGCAGCCCGACATGCCCCGAGCCGCACCCGTAGTCCATCCCCATCAGCCCCGATGGAAGCCTCAGGCGGACCACGGCGGCCACTGCGTCGCAACGCTCGCCTGTCCACCGGGCGTTCTCGGCCGCGTGTGCGAGGTGCGCCTCAGGTGTGTGGGTCACGGCGACCTCCTCGATTCCGGTCTTCGATGGCTGGGAATCGCACCCGGTCCGCCACGTCGCGCCGGCCTCGGCGGGCGCACCGAGCGGACAGACACACTCTCCCGCCACCACTCGGTTGCCGCGATGCGGCATCGCATCGAATCCCCAGGGGAGCGGGTGACGAGAATCGAACTCGCGCTGTCAGCTTGGGAAGCTGATGTTCTACCATTGAACTACACCCGCGTGTCACCCCGGCAGCCCACCCCGTGGCGGGCCGGCGACGAGCCCACAGCATATGGCGTTTGCTGTGACAGGTCCACCTCGCGGTCGGAAAGGCGCTCGGGCGCCGTGGCGCCAACCCTGTCACCAGCGTCACCCCAACCACGAGCCACCCGCGCCGCCAGCCCGGAATCCGGTACCACCCCAGGCACCGCCATCGTCGAGTTTCACATTTGAGGGCCCAAACAGGTCTTTTCGGCCCTCAAACCTGAAATCTGGCGCAGAAACCCCAGGGCCTGGTGACTGTTGTCATGTCCTATCCAGCTTTCGCTCGGCCACGAAGACCCGAAGGAGGCAGGGGCGCCATTGAGGTTGGGGGCCAGCACCGGCCCGCCGCCTCGATGGCCGACGGAATTTCCGCAAGGGGCATCGAGATTGACGAATACCAGGCTCTGCGGTGGTGCCTGCAGATCGAGATTGACGAATACCAGGTTCCGACGCCGCACAACGGGCCTGATGGGCCGTGGAAGCCTGGAATTCCGCAATCTCGTTTCCCTGCCAGGGTGCTGGGACCTGGTATTCCGCAATCTCGATGCCACCGCACACCACCCAAGACAAGCCAGGCCGCCACCCGCAGGTTGGCCAGGGTTGACCGCCCGCCGCCACAACCCGCCAGCCCGTCAGGCCAAATCGCACCCGCCAGACCACGACCCGCCACGCCAAACCCGCCGACACACCCACCACACCCACCAGACCAGCCAGACCCACCAGGCCAGATCAAACCCGCCGAGAGGTGCCGACCCATCCCGCCGCAGCGGCCCTACGCCACAACCTCCAGCGTGAACGTGGCCGTGCGTTCCTCGCCGGATTCCAAGACGAAGACGCCCGAGTTTGGCACCCCACGCTCGTAGAGAGAGAAGCCGTCGTTGGCATTGGTGACGGGCTCCACCGCAAAGAACCCGGCGCCGTTCTGCGGGACATAGAGAATCACGGAGCTGAACAGCGGGTCGGCAACCATATGGATTTCGCGTCGCGAGCGTGGATACAACAGTCGGATGGGGACGGAGGCGTCGCGGCTGGTCAGGTTGTCGTCGATGAACTCGGTGCCAAGCGGTCGCATGTCCCGGAAATCCAGGCGTGGCTCCAGCGCCACGGGAGGGCCGTCTGGCAGGCAGTTGTGCAGCTTGAACGCGGCCGAGGCTGGGATCTGGACGCGAACCTCATCCGAGGCGCCGCCCAGCGTG
This sequence comes from Bifidobacteriaceae bacterium, assembly GCA_031266115.1. GTDB lineage: Bacteria > Actinomycetota > Actinomycetes > Actinomycetales > WQXJ01 > JAIRRT01. Next base: position 3,009 of record JAISBQ010000280.1, on the reverse strand, counting down.
CGCTGGAAGTAGGGATGGTGGCCGAACCCCCCAGGGAAGGCCTCCGATGAGGTGTTCAGCAACGTCGTCGTGATCCGGAAGGTCCCTCGGGCCACCGCGTAGCGGACAGTCGCGAGGAACGTCCACGGGAAGTTCGCGCCCACCACGCTCGCGGAATCGAACTCGAGCGTGCATTGCGACGAATCGTAGGACGCCACCCGCCACGAGAATTCCATCGCCGTGCCGTGGATCGCGTTGATCTGCGCTTCGTTCTTGCGCAACTGCCACGTCCGGCCCTCGAACCGCAGCAGCCCGTCTCGAACCCGATTGGACCACGGCGCCAGAACATACGACGAGCAGTCCATTGACTGGGCGCGCGCCTCGATAGGCGTGGGACGCAGGAGATCCACCCAGCCGTCATCGTCGGCGATCTGTCCGAACGCCAACGAGGCGCCCACATCCGGTAAGACGCCGATCCGCCAGCGTTCACTCCCCAACACCAACACGTTATTCGCTGCCACCATGCCAAGACCTCCTTGTTTGGGTGCTCGGTTGCCGCACCGCATTGTGCCGGACAATCGCCACACCGCGCACGCCGGTGACGGCATCCGAGATCCCGCATCGCGGTCGCCTTGTGATCGCGGCACCGCCGACGATGACGGCCCCACCAGCCGCGGACGACACCCGATCCCACCGATGACACGAACGCGTGCGCAGGGGCCGGTGTTCCAGACCATCCCCAAGGCCTTCGGCTAGCGTGTTCTCGTGCTTCTTTCCGACCGCGACATCCTCGCCGAGATCGACGCCGGGCACGTCTGCTTTGAGCCCTACGAGCCCGCGATGGTCCAGCCGTCGAGCATCGATGTCCGTCTCGACCGCTATTTCCGGCTGTTCGACAACCACAAGTACGCCGTGATCGATCCCGCACAAGAACAGTGCGACCTCACGCGTCTGGTGGAGACCGTGGGCGACGAGCCGTTCATCCTGCATCCGGGCGAGTTCGCGCTCGGATCCACGTTGGAGACCGTGACGTTGCCAGACAGCATCGCCGCGCGCCTCGAAGGCAAGTCTTCTCTCGGCCGGTTGGGATTGCTGACCCACTCGACGGCGGGGTTCATCGACCCCGGTTTCACCGGGCACGTCACGCTCGAGCTGTCGAACGTCGCCACGCTTCCCATCAAGCTGTGGCCGGGAATGAAGATCGGTCAGATGTGCTTCTTCCGCCTGTCCACGCCGGCGGCCATGCCGTACGGAACGGGCGCGGCGGGCTCGCGGTATCAGGGGCAGCGAGGCCCCACACCGTCCCGGTCATGGCAGAACTTCTATCGGGCGGAGGTCGGGTGATCTCGCCTGACCCCGTCTTACAGCCCGAGGGCATCCCTGGGCATCACGTCCTTGCGGTCCCCGCTGATGTCACGGCCGCCGAGGTTCGGATTCTCGCCGAGACCCGATGGCGAGCCTGCCGGAAGGACGATGCCGGCGGGCTGGTTGTCTCCAAGTACTCCGGGCTCGACGGCCCGTTCCGGCTGACGGATGAGTTGAGCACGCAGATCGGGTTCCCGCCCGGCTTGCCGCGCGCATTCGTGGCGACCACGCTGCGCGAGCGGGGTGACCCGCCCTTTCCTGGGGCATCCGATCCGTCGGGGATCGCTCGCGCCTTCCCCGACGCGTTGCCCATCCGGGAAGAGGCGCGCGTGGTGGATTGGCTGCTGGCCGCCGCGCGACGGCTGGGTGGAGCCGTGCGGCTCGACCATTGGGGCATGGTGCTCATCCCTCGGGCCGACGCCGCCATTGACCTGACCGTCTACTCCAACCTGTGGCTTGAGCCGGACGCCGCGCTCACCGTGGTGCGGTCCGTCGCCCCGGAGTTCCGTCTCGCGATGGACACCCACGCCTGGAACGGTCCGGCCGGCGCCGAGACCCGAACCGTTGGGGCGCACGCGGACCAGGTGCGAGCGATCTCACCATGGCCAGTGCACGCCTCGAATGCCCTGTCCGATGCCGGTCGCCGTATCCTGCACAGCGAGGCCGACGCCCACGACGCTGCGGCGCTGAGCCGCAACCCTGTCCTGGATCGATATGCGGTGGTCGCCGATTTCGGTGCCGCGGGAACCGCATGGCTTGAGGTCTGCGGGGGCGGGGCCCCGCCGGCGCTGCGCACCGTGGCGTGGACCGAGCTCGGTGTCGTCGCCTACGCGTTGCGATGGGATCCTGCGAATCCCGACGACCGGTTGGTGGAGTTCCCGAGCCGGGCGCAGCGGGCCGAGCGAGCAGCTGCGGCCAGGACGCTGGGGCGCCTCGCATTGGCGGTCTACTCGGCGACAGGAATCGAGATCCTCGACGCCGATGGGTTCCCCGTGGACCCGGCGGACGTGTAGCTGGGCCACGCCATGAGCTGCCCGCGGGGCTGAGGCTCCTGGTGGCCGTATCGCCTGGTGAGCCACGCGGGGTCACGACGCCCCCACCCGAACCCCGCGTGCCACTCTGGGTAAGCGGGCACGGACGTTTCGGGGCGTCCGGTTCGCACCAGCGGCGGGTGGGGACCTTGGGATTCGTTCCATTCCCCACCCGTCCGCGTTTCATGACACCGCCGGGAGTCCGCGCATGTTCAGATCACCACCTCACCGCCTGCCGGGCCGCACTCCGAACGCCATGCGCCCGGTGGGACGCTTCGCCTTGACGCGGTCCGTGTTTACTGGGATCTGGCTGATGGGTGCGGTACTTGCGGCAATATCCCTCCTCACCGCTGGCCAATCCGGCACCCGTGTTGTGATGGGTTGCGCCGCCCTCGGCGGGTTCGGGCTGTTGGCGGCGCACTCCGTGCGGCTCGGCTACATCGCCACGCGCCAGGGGCTCGTCGTGGTGGGGTTGGCGACAACCCGCGTGATCCCATGGCGCCACATTGAGCGAATCGAGGCTCTCCCCCACCGCTGGTCGGCACGCAGCGACGTCCAATCGGGCGACCTCGTCTGGGTGGCGCAGATCACCTACGGCCACCACCAGTGTTCGCCGCTGTTCACCGTCCGCCGG
>JAISBQ010000210.1 GCA_031266115.1 Bifidobacteriaceae bacterium | reverse complement strand
CGGACGGTTAACCACCATCAACCACGGCACCACCACCATCACCTGCCACACCCACGGACACACCACCAAAACCCGAATCACCGTCGGGTAACCGATCTGACCACTAGCCCTGTGTCGACTCTTGCGAGTCTCAACACATCAATCGACTCACTATCAAGTGCGAACACTTGACGTTCGCCTCAATCGTGTCTACCTACCAATCCTCGAGCACGCTGAATCCGCGCGCTCACCTGCACCAAAGGAACCCTGATGTCTTTCAACACTCTCACCGCTTCCCTCTGTGCCCTGAGCGTTGCTGGCACTGCCTTGGCGTCGGCGCTCCCGGCCGATGCCCTCCCCAACCCCTCCGAGGTCCAGGTCTCGCAGATGCTTGCCGCTGGTACCTCCTTTGCTGCCGTCATCGACAAGGACGGCCACGTGTGGACCTGGGGATTCCCCGATTCGACTCCGTTCTGCTCTACGAGCGACCACGAACCGTCGCCAACCCCGATCCGCGTTCCTGGTATCACCGATGCCGTCTCCATTTCTGCTGCGCACATTCGCACGGTGGTCGCGACGGCGGACGGAGCCGTGTGGAATTGGGGCGTCAACGCACACTCCGCGTTGGGGACTGGAATGACGCCAGGCTCTTCCTATTCGGCGGTCCCGATTCAGGTGCCACAGCTCACAGATGTGGTACAAGTAGCCGCCGGGTCGGACTACTCACTGGCTCTCACGAAATCAGGCCAGGTCTACGCTTGGGGTTCCAACACGAATCATCAACTGGGAGATGCTCAGGATCAGGATTCGGCCATCCCCGTGCTGGTCCAAGGTCCAACCGATGTGGTCAGCGTGTCCGCCGGCCCCAACCACGCTGTCGCGCTCACCAGCAGCGGAGATGTGTGGACATGGGGGAGCAATAGATTCGCCGAACTCGGCACCGGATCGACAGACGTGCAGACCGTTCCCCTGCGCGTGGAAGGCATCGCACCGATGAAGGTCATCGCGGCCGGAAGTAACTTCACCGTGACGGTGGATATGTCAGGAGACCTGTGGGGGTGGGGGGGCGTGACGTCCCTGAGTTCGCTGGGAACAGGAACTTTCTTGGGTTCGCGAACGCCAGTACGTCTGATGGGACGATCCGACGTGGTCTCCGTTACCGCAGGTTCACATACCGCAGCCATCACCGCATCGGGCGATCTGTGGACATGGGGTAACAACGGCGCCGGTCAGCTTGGTACCGGCGACATCGTCAGAGGGCTGGCTCCGGCCCGTGTGGATATCCCTGAGCCGATGGTGGCGAGCGCGGTGTCCTCGTACGGCACCATCGCACTGGCGAGCTCAGGGAAACTGTATTCGTGGGGGAGCAATTCGTGTTTCCAGCTCGGCGATGAATCTCCAGACCCGAACGCTCACCCAACCCAAGTGGACGGCGTGAAGGACGTTATCTCTCTCGACACAAGCCTCGGCAATACAGTGGTCGCGACCGCGGATGGAAACGTGTGGGCGTGGGGCGACAACACCTACCACCAATTGGGAGACAAGCGGCCGGGGCCCGTGGCGCGTCCCATCCGTGTGCCCGGCTTGGATGGCTACACAATCAAGAAGGTTGCCACGGGATCCAATTACATGCTCGGGTTGGCCACGACGGGCAAGGTGTATGGGTGGGGAGCCAACGGGGAAGGCCAGCTCGGCAACGGTAAGGACAATTACAGCGAGACTCCAACCCTGGTCAAAGCCCTTCCGACCAATGTTATCGACATCCAGGCCAGCGGTGGTCTGTCTGCCGCCGTGACAGCATCGGGTGACTTGTGGATGTGGGGCGCCAACTCCTCGGGACAGTTGGGTCGAGGAAACACCTCGGCAAGTAGTCACACCGCGGCCAAGGTGAATGGTCTGCCATTCATCAAAGCGGTGGCGTTGGGGGGCTCATGCGCCCTGGCGGTCAGCTCAGCTGGTGAGGTGTGGGGTTGGGGCAGTAACTTCTCTAATCAACTGTATCCTGACTTCAAAGTCGACAGGGTTCTCTCGCCAATCCCTATCCCGCTGAGTGACACGGTCGAATCGATATCCACCAGCGGATCGCATACTCTAGCCTCCATGACATCAGGTGGAGTTCTCGGATGGGGCTCCAGCTTCTATGGAGCCTTGGGGCCCGATATAGACGGGTCACTTGGAGCACCGCGCGAGATTCCGGGAATCGACGGGCACGGCACGGTATACGCCGGGGCCGATAAGTCGATGTTCCTCTCCGATCAGGGCGAGGTGTTCACCTGGGGACGAGGCCAGTACGGGCAGCTCGGCTTTCCTTCCCTGGCCGACACGCGCACTCCCACACGTGTGGACGCGCCACCCGCGTCCACAGGCGCATTCGCGACCTACCACGGGGCATTGGTGAGTCGTGACGACGCCACCGTGTATACCTGGGGACGCAACTCGGACGGCCAGTTGGGTTATCCCTTGTCGGGATGGATGGTGACATGGCGTCCCACCGGCCTCAACCTGTTCGATCCCCCGGGTTCAGGGGTGGATCCCACGCCGAGCGCGGAGCCCACGGACAACCCGAGCGTCGAGCCCAGTCAGGAACCAACCGGAGACCCAACCGAGATCCCCACCGAACGGCCGACCGGCGAGGCGACCAGTAATCCGAACGACCCCGCAGACACGGTGAGTCGTGATCCGAATCTGGATTCCACGCCGGACGATGGCGGGCGCGCCAGCGAGAACGATCACCGCACCACACCGCCGCCCGGGCAAGTCGGGCCGGCCCCCGCGCCATCCGGCGCCCCTGTCGCCCCACCCGGTCAGCCCGCCCCTGCCGTTCCGGCAATCTCACGGTTCGCGGCATCGTTCGCCACGGTGATCATCCGGCCCGGCAGCGCTGTCAAGGTCCCGGTCGCTACCTACCGCCACGCGACCACCCCGACGGGCGCGGTCACCATCACGTGGACATCCTCGGCGCCCCGGATCGCCACCGTCGCCGGAAGCAAGGCCAAGACCGGCGCGTGGTCCTGGGAAGCGGGCACCGTCAAGACCGTCGCGATCCGCGCCAAGAAGATCGGCAGCACCACCGTCACTCTGCGATCGACCGACGCACGGAAGCTCGTGCTGCGGGTCCGGGTGGTTCCACGCGCCGAGTATCGGGCCGTCAAGTCTCTGACCGTGCGCGTGGCAGGCGGCAGGCCAATACCGAAGGCCATGGCCGTCGGAACGACCATGTGGCTCAAGGCCATACCCCACCCCATCGGTGCGGCACGCGTCACAGCCGTCTGGCGCTCCAGCAACCCGTCAATCGCCCGCATCGACCGCGCCGGCCTCCTCACAGCCACCGGTCAGGGAAAGGCCACCATCACCTGCCAGGTGCGTGGCAAGACCATCAAGGTCGCCATCACCGTCACGTGATCGGACTGACCGCCAGCCCCACGCCCGCTCATGTCACCGCGCGCCGATTCCGCGCACCTACCCGGAAAGGAACCCTGATGTCATTCAAGCCTCTCACCGCGTACGTCTGTGCGCTGGCCATCGCTGCCACGGGCCTCGTCACGGCCCACGCCGCCAGCGCTGAACAAGAACCGAGAACACCGCCCCCATCCCACCTGTTGTCGCTCGGCGACTACCATTCCGCCGTCATCGGTAGCGACGGCCACGTATGGTCGTGGGGACGGGCGAACCAAGGCCGCTTGGGCGCGCCCATGAGTGTCGCGCGGACGCCAGTTCCCGTCGAGGCGATCGGCGTCGCGGATGCCATATCGGTCGCCGCGGCCATCTCGCACACGCTTGCGGCAACCGCCGATGGCGACGTGTGGACCTGGGGAGTCAACGGACCCGGCCTGCTGGGTACAGCGTCAAAACCGGCCGTGGTCTATTCGTCTGCGCCAATCCGGATACCCGAGTTGACGAATGCGGTCCACGTGGCGGCCGGCGAAACAAACTCGTACGCGGTCACGGCATCGGGATCGGTGTACGCATGGGGATCCAATTCGTCTCATTTGTTGGGTGATGGCGACACCGAGGATTCCGCGGCCCCGGTCCTCGTCCAGGGCCCCACCGACGTGGTCGATGTTTCCGCCTCGCAGGCTCACACCCTCGCGCTGAGCGCGAGCGGAGACGTATGGGCGTGGGGGAACAACTCCGATGGCCAACTCGGCACGGTCTCAACCGAGGCGGTGACCCTTCCGCGACGGGTCGAGAACATCCCGCCCATGAAGGCGATTGCCGCGGGAAACAGATTCTCCTTGACCGTCGATACCGGAGGCGATGTGTGGGCGTGGGGATGGGGGATGGGAGAGATCCTTCAGGCGCCGGGCATCGACCCGATGTCGCTCTCTCCCATCCGCATACCCGGGATTCACCACGTAGCCACCGTCGCCGCGAGCGATTTCGCCCTCGCCGTGACGGATTCAGGCGGCGTGTGGACGTGGGGAAACGGCCTGTCGGGAAGACTCGGTCACGGCAACATAGCGACCGCAACGATGCCATCTCGCGCGACGGTGCCCGAACCCGCCGTCGCGGCTGCCGTGAGCCCTCACCACACCGCCGTCATCACGACGTCTGGCACGGTGTACTTGTGGGGGAATAACACCCACTTCCAACTCGGCGACGAATCCGACCAGAAGACCTCACATCTCACACGGGTGAATGGGATCGAGGGTGTGGTGTCGCTACGGGCGGGCGTTGGCAATACCGTGGCGCTCACCGCGAACGGCGATGTCTGGGCATGGGGCGATGGACGCTTTGGTCAATTCGGCAACGGAACCACTGTATCCTCGCTGCTCCCCGTCAAAGCACGCGGCTTGGATGACATCACCGTGAAGACGGTGGACGTCGGAGACGAGCATATGCTGGCGTTGTCCGATTCGGGACGCGTGTACGCCTGGGGAGGCAACGGCCATGGTCAACTCGGCATCGGGTCACGAGTTAATCAGTCTCTTCCCGTGCTGGTCGACGGCCTTCCGACGAATGTGATTCAGGCCGTTGCCAGCTACAAGAATTCGGCTGTCGTGACCGATTCAGGTCAAGTATGGACATGGGGGAGTAACCAACGGCGACAGCTGGGAAACACCTCAGTGTCATCCGAGGGGTCCTCCACAACTCCGATCAGGGTCAGCACGCTTCCTCCAGTCACGGCTGTTGCCGTAGGCGGGCAGCATATGGTGGCGCTCGATCGGGATGGCGACTTGTGGGTCTGGGGAGATAATTCCTACGGCCAACTGGGTACCGGCGCCAAATCCGGTGCCTACCCTTCGCCGACGCGGTTAAGTCTTGGTGGCAGGGTGGAGTCGGTTGCCTGCGGTGGCAACCACACGATCGCGGTGATGGAATCTGGCACGGTGTTCGCGTGGGGTGATAATGACCACGGAGCGTTGGGCACCGGAAACACCACAAAGTCCCCTGTCCCCGTGGAAGTGAATGGTCTACCCGCACACGGAACACCCGCCGCCGGCATTGTCTCGTCGCTGTACGTCACCGACTCCTCCGGGAGCTTCGCGTGGGGGTGGAACGATTATGGCCAGTTGGGAGATGACACCTGGACGGACTCGACGACCGCCAAAGCGCTGTCGATACCCAACGTTGCTATCGCGGCGATGGGGAGCACCCATATCGCGCTGGTGGACCCGGCAAGTGGCGCCGTGTACACGTCGGGCGAAAACCACCTGGGTCAACTCGGCTACCCCTCACTGCCATGGATTCCTACGGCGCGTATCGATGGTCTGAACCTCGGGACGTTCGAGGTGCCGAACCCGGATCCCTCACCGACGGACGAGCCGACCACGCCTCCGGCCACACCGCCCACCGTTGATCCCACCGAGAACCCCACCACCGATCCCACCATCGACCCTACCGGTGCGCCAACTTCGGACCCAACCGGAAATCCGAGCAATCCAGGCGATGATCCGGGGCATCGCCCGGGCGAGGACGCCACACCGAGTCACGATCCCGCCTCACCCACCGGCCCGAGCGCCACCCAGCCTGGTCAAAACCGTCAGGGCAGCACCACCGCGCCCCCGTCGGGTGGGCAGGCATCCACGCCGCCAGGCGGTGTCACCATCCCACCTGCCGCACCCGTGCCCAATGCCCCGTCGATCTCACGGTTCGGGGCGTCGTTCACCACCGTCATCGTCCGGCAGGGCCGCACCGTCAAGGTCCCCGTCGTCTCCTATGCAGACGCCGCCGAGGGACCGGTCGCGAATCCTCCCGGACATGCCCGCGTCACATGGACCTCCACCGCACCCAAGACGGCGACAATCGCCGGCTCGACAAAGGCGACTGGGACGTGGTCCTGGGTGCCAGGGACGGTGAAGACCATCTCAATCCGCGCCAAGAAGGTCGGAGCCACGAAGCTCGTCCTGCGATCGCCCGACGCCCGTGCCCTGGTCTTACGGGTCCGGGTGGTCCCATCCATGCGGCACCGCGCCGTCAAGACCGTCACCGTGCGCGCCGCATTCGGCGAACCGGTACCGAGGACGATGACGGTGGGACAGGCCGTGTGGCTCAAGGCTCTTCCCCACCCCATCGGCGCAGCGCGCGTCAAAGCCACCTGGCGCTCCACCAACCCGGCAGTGGCACGCATCGACCGCGCCGGGCGTTTGACCGCCGTCGGCCATGGCACCACGACCATCACCTGCCGCGTCCGGGGCGTTGCCACCAAGGTCCGTCTCATCGTCAGCTGACCAACCTGGCCACGACGCCCCGCGTTCACCATCCACCTCACGGCGCGCTGAATCAGCGCGGTCGCCAGCAGCAAAGGAATCCCCATGTCCCTCAGATCCTTCACCGCATATGTCTGTACGCTCACCGTCGCCGCCATGGGACTCGTGTCGGTCAACGCCGAGGGCGCTTCGCACCAACTCCGCGACGTGTGCCCGTCACACGTCGTGACCGCCGGCGGTCGCATCACCGCGGCGGTCGATGCCGAAGGCCGCGTCTGGTCTTGGGGAACCTGGGGGCTGGGCCGGGCGGGCAACGGCGCCGTGGTCGGGGAATCTGCTGTCCCCGTGCAGGCCAGCGGACTCACCGACGTGGTGTCGATCGGCGCCGACGCCGAGCATACGGTTGCCGCCACGGCTGATGGGAACGTCTGGGCGTGGGGCTCCCATCGGCAGGTGATCTTGGGAACAACTATCGACTGGATGCAACTCTATTCGGGTATTGCGGTCCCTATTCCCGAATTGAGCGACATCGTCCAAGTGGCAGCCGGAGGAGGAGCGTCTTTCGCACGGTCACGATCTGGAGTGATATATGCGTGGGGAATCAACGAGTCCGATATGCTCGGCACCGGAAACCCCGATCCGACCCCTATGCCCACCCTGGTTCAAGGTCCAACCGACGTGGTCGACGTAGTGGCGGGGGAATATCACGCCGTTGCCCTGACCGCGACCGGAACTGTGTGGGCATGGGGAGACAATTCTACTGGCCAGTTGGGGACCAGGTCACTGGCACCGCAGTCCATGCCCATACGAGTCACAGGGATACCACCGATGAAGGCCGTCGCGGCGGGGAATGGCTACACCCTGGCAGTGGACACCGCGGGGAGAGTGTGGATGTGGGGACACAATGCCCACGAACTCGCGATTGGAACGCCTATCGCCGAAGGGTCGCTTGAGCCTGCGCGAGTACCGGGGCTATCAGGCGTCGCCACCGTGGCCGCCAGCACGTTTTCTCTCGCTGTGACGAATTCTGGCGATGTGTGGGCGTGGGGGCTGAACAACCACGGGCAACTTGGGCTGAGCACCATCTCTGCGACGCCTTTCCCGACACGTGTGCCCATTCCGGAACCTGTCGTGACGGCGGCGGTGTCGGACGCCCATGCCGTAGCGCTCACCACCTCGGGCACGCTCTACACGTGGGGCGATAACGAATTCGGCCAACTCGGCGACGAATCAGCGGCGGCGAACACTACGCCCACGCCCGTGGAAGGGGTCCGGGACGCCATCTCGATCGGCGCAGGTGACTCAAATACGGTCGCCGCGACGCGCGACGATGGCGTGTGGGCCTGGGGTGACAATTCGCAGGGCCAGCTCGGAGATGGGACCGCCGTGTCGTCGGATAGCCCGGTTCAGGTGGCGGCGTTGAATGATGTCGATGTCCGGACCGTGGATGCTGGGGATACGCACATGCTTGCCCTGACCGCATCGGGGAACGTGTACGCCTGGGGCGACAACCGGCGCGGGCAACTCGGACTCGGTAACACCGCCGACCAGAACGCTCCGGTGAAGGTGGATCACCTGCCGTCCGGCATCGTCAAGATCGCCGCGGCCTTCGACAATTCAGCCGCGATCACCGAATCTGGTGAGCTGTGGGTGTGGGGTGCCAACACCAGCGGCCAGTTGGGCCTTGGAACGTCAGGACCGTCACTGTCCACCTCGCCGGTTGCGGTCACGAATCTCCCCACCGTCAAGGCCGTCGCCATCGGGCGGCACTATATGGCGGCGCTCAGCGATGAAGGAGACGTATGGGTGTGGGGCAGCAACGCGTCCAACCAGTTGGGTATCGGATCGGGGACCACACAGGCGCTGTCTCCTATCAAACTCAATCTTGGCGGCGACGTCGATTCGATCGCCGCTGGGGAGATGCACATGATCGCCGTGATGACGTTTGGCGACGTCTGGGGCTGGGGAACGTGGGGCTCATGGTGGTGGCCGGGAGCCCCAGCGAGTTCACCGCTACCCGT
>JAISBQ010000203.1 GCA_031266115.1 Bifidobacteriaceae bacterium | reverse complement strand
GTACTACATGTGGCTGGTGCGCAACCTCGTGGGCGGCGATCTCACGCTCTTGCCGCCCGCCACCCCTATCCATCGCGTCAGCACGACCACCGGACCGATGTTCCTCGCCAGCTCCCTGAACGAATTGGTACCCGGCAAGGAGGTCGGCCTCATGGCTTCGGCGCTGATCGCGGCCGGTGTTCCCGTCGACGCCATGGTGCTCCAAGGCTCGCGACACGGCGAAGGCTACATGGTCGACGCGCTGGCACCCAGCTTGGCGTTCCTCGAACGGTACGTCGGATAGGGCGAGTCTCGCGGGCGGTCGGCACCGCGGCCACGGTGCTCTAGCATCATGGGTGGCTTCGCCGCACCCCGGTGAGCGGGGTGAAGGCGGCCGGTACTACCCCCTTCGATCCTGGAGTCTGAGCCTTGTCTTTCACGCTGGTAGTCGACGGCGAGCGCATAACCCATCCCGAACCCATGACCGCCGCGGCACTGTACGCCGGCCGGCGGGAGGTCGTTCTGGTCCGCGTCAACGGTGAGTTGCGCGACCTCGACCGCGCTCTGCCCGATGGTGGGATTGTCGAGGCGGTGACCTTGGCCGATCCGGACGCCCTGGCGGTCCTGCGCCACTCGGCCGCACATGTCATGGCCCAGGCGGTCCAGGAACTCTTCGGGGAAGCAAAGCTCGGTATCGGCCCGCCCATTCAGGACGGCTTCTACTACGACTTCGATGTGGTCCGGCCGTTCACGCCCGACGACTTCGAGGCGATCACCTCGGCGATGACACGGATCATCAAGGAAGGCCAACGGTTCTCCCGCCGGGTAGTCACGGAGGCCGAGGCACGCGCGGAGATGGTTGGCCAGCCCTACAAGCTGGAGTTGATCGGGCTGAAGAACCATGCCGACGATGCCGCTGACGGCGCCTCCGTCGAAGTCGGCGCTGGTGAGTTGACCATCTACGACAACGTGCGCCGCGACGGCACCACCGCCTGGAAGGATCTGTGCCGCGGTCCCCACCTGCCCACCACCCGGCACATCGGCCGGGCCTTCGCCATCATGCGATCGGCCGCGGCATACTGGCGCGGCTCGGTAGACAACCCCCAGTTGCAGCGCCTCTACGGCACCGCCTGGACATCCAAGGACGAGTTGCGCGCCTACACCGAGCGCCTCGCGGAGGCGGAGCGCCGCGATCACCGACGCCTCGGGGCGGAGCTAGACCTTTTCTCGTTCCCCGACGCGATCGGGTCCGGCCTCGCCGTCTTCCACCCGCGCGGCGGAATCGTCCGGCAGGAGATGGAGGACTATTCCCGTCGGCGGCATGTCGAGGCCGGCTATGACTTCGTGTACACCCCGCACATCACCAAGGGCCGGCTCTACGAACTGTCCGGCCATCTCGATTGGTTCCGTGAGGGGATGTATCCGCCCATGCAGCTTGATGAGGAGCGGGATGCGGCGGGCAATGTCCGCAGGGCGGCCCAGGATTACTACCTCAAGCCCATGAACTGCCCGATGCACAACCTCATCTTCGATGCGCGCGGCCGTTCCTACCGCGAACTGCCGTTGCGCCTATTCGAGTTCGGCACCGTGTACCGCTACGAAAAGTCCGGCGTGGTCCACGGATTGACCAGGGCTCGCGGCTTCACCCAGGACGACGCCCACATCTACTGCACCAAGGACCAGATGCGCGGCGAGCTGGCATCGCTGCTCACCTTTGTCCTCGGCCTGCTCGCGGACTATGGGCTGACCGACTACTACCTTGAGCTGTCGACCCGCGATCCGGAACACTCCGTCGGCGATGACGAGGTGTGGGCCGAGGCGACCGGCGTCCTGGAAGAAGTGGGACGGGCGTCGGGCTTGGACCTTGTGCCGGATCCCGGTGGCGCGGCCTTCTACGGACCGAAGATCTCCGTCCAGGTGCGCGACGCCATCGGGCGCACATGGCAGATCTCCACCATCCAACTCGACTTCAACATGCCGGAGCGGTTTGCCCTGGAATACACGGCGCCCGACGGTTCCCGCCAGCGTCCCGTCATGATCCACCGCGCCCTGTTCGGCTCGATCGAGCGATTCTTCGCCATCCTCACCGAGCATTACGCCGGAGCGTTCCCCCCATGGTTGGCGCCCGTTCAGGTCCGCGCGATCCCGGTGGCCGCCGAACACGAGGCCCATCTGGCCACCATTCTGGACACGTTGCGCGGCCGTGGCGTGCGCGTGGACATCGACACCTCGGATGACCGCTTCGGCAAGAAGATTCGCAACGCCGCCCGCGAGAAGATCCCCTTTGTGCTGATCGCCGGCGCGACCGATGTCGAGGCGGGTGCGGTGAGCTTCCGGCTACGCGACGGGTCGCAGGACAACCAGGTTCCGGTGGCTGACGCGATTGAACGGATCACCAGCGCCATCGCCGCCCGGCGAGCCTGAGACCCATGAGCGACGAACGTCCGGCCAGCAGCTATCCGGGAACGCCGGACGGTTTTGCGCGCCTATGGACGCCACATCGGATGGCGTATATCGACGGTGGGTCGCGTCCATCCACCTCGGAGCCTGCCGAATGCCCGTTCTGTCTGGCACCCGGGCGCGGCGACGATGACGGCCTGATTGTGGCGCGGGGAACACACACCTTCGTGGTGCTCAACCTGTTTCCCTACAATCCCGGCCACCTGCTTGTGTGCCCCTACCGCCACGTGGCGGACCTGACCGAATTGACCGTCCACGAACTGGGCGAACTGGCGGCCATGACCGCGCAGGGGATGCGGGCCCTGCGCAAGGCCTGCGCGCCCGCCGGTTTCAACCTTGGCATGAACCAAGGCGCTGTGGCCGGGGCGGGCATCGGCGCCCACGTGCACCACCATGTCGTGCCCAGGTGGAGTGGCGACGCGAACTTCTTCCCGATCGTTGCCCGCACCAGGGCGCTTCCCCAACTGTTGGGAGAGACCCGCCAGCGCCTCGCCGAGGCGTGGGCGGCCCTACCGCCTGAGGGGGGGACGTCATCGGACGCCTCACTCGGCTCAGGCGACCGAGCGAAAGGCCCCTGATGCTTGGAGTCAATGGACGGGGGGTGGCGCGCGTCGTGTTCACCCCGCCGGCCAAAGTGTTGATCCGCTTGCACGTCACCGCAGATATGGTGACGATCGCCGGGACCCTGGCGACCTCGGTGGCAGCACTTGCCCTGTTCCCGACCGGACACCTGGCGTTGGGTTCCGCCGTGATCGCCATCGTCGTGTGCGGCGACGCCCTCGACGGGACGATGGCGCGCCTCACCAAACATTCGACCCGGTGGGGGGCGTTTCTTGATTCCACGTTGGACAGGGTGGCCGACGCGGCGCTGTTCGCCGGGCTGGTGTTCTACTTCGCCCTGCGCGACGACATGCCCGGGGTCATCGCGGCCGTCGCGGCAGGGTCATTCGGCGCCGTGGTGCCGTACGCCCGTGCACGGGCCGAGGCGCTCGGGATGACCGCCGCCGGCGGGATCGCCGAGAGGTCGGACCGGCTCATTGTCACGTTGGTGGCCGCGTTCATCACCGGGATCGGCGCCAGCCGGTGGGTGCTGGTCGTGGCGCTCGCGGTCCTCAGCGTGGCGGCCGCGATTACGGTGATGCAACGGGCTCGCGCCGTGTGGATTCAGGGCGCCGAATCGGCAGCACCATAGGGGGACCGGGCCGTGGCGTGGCGAGTGAATTGGACACAGGTGGCGTGGCACGCGGTGCCGCGCCTGCCGATGGCCCTGACTGGCGCCATCTTCAATGCCGTCGCCGTGGGTTCCTGGGCTCGCCACGGCAAAGGCATCCGGCAGCTGGAACGCAACCTGGCGCGAGTGTGCCCCGACGCATCGCCGCGCGTTCTGAGGC
>JAISBQ010000094.1 GCA_031266115.1 Bifidobacteriaceae bacterium | reverse complement strand
CTGGAGCGCGCCGCGCTGACCGCGCTCCAGGCGATGTGCCTCTAGACGGCCGTCACCCGCACCGTGTAGACCTTCGTGGCCGATCCCGCCTTCACCGTGATCTTCGCAGTCCCGGCGGCCTTCGCGGTGATCATGCCGGCCTTGTCGATGGCGGCGACCGTCGGCTTGGACGAGGTGTAGGTCACCCGCACACCGCTTGCACGGGCCGGGGCAAAGGTGCCGGTGATGGCCTTGGTGGCACCCACGGTGAGTGTCCGTGGGACCGCGGCCTTGACCGACGTGACGGTGACAGCCGGGCGCCGCGGGACCACCGTGACCACGAACCTCGCGGTCTTGGTCCCAGCCGTGGCGGTGATGGTCGCCTTGCCCGCCTTCTTCGCCGTGACGGTGCCCGCCGCGGAGACGGATGCCACAGCCGGCTTGGAAGACTTCCAGGTCACGGCGACACGTCCGCTCGCGGTGTACCCGTACGCGGCGACGGTCGCCTTCTTGCCTTTGACCACGGTGATGGCCCTCTGCGCCACCTTGACGCGCACCACCTGGGTCAGGTCAGCGTTCGGCACCTGGCCAGGGTCACCCAGGGTGGGGAACGCCGCCAGGGCCGCGCTGGCGATGGCCGTGTGCAGGGCGCCGAGGACGGCGTCGACATCGCCCTGGGATCGCTGAGCTGCCGGCGCAGCCAGCACCTCCTGGGCCCGTGCGATCGCCGCGGCCAGGGCGGCCGCCGAATCCACCGTAAGCCGAGCGCCCTGTCCCGCCACGAAACCTTGCGCCGCGGCGGTCAATCCCGCCAGCGCGCTGGTGTCGCGCGCACTGAGGCCGTCATCGGGGCGGTCCGGTTCGTCGGCCGGTCCGCCCGGAGTCTGGGCGGACGCGGCCCGAACGAGGCCTGCCAGCGCGCCAGTGAGCGCCTCCGCGGCGGCATCGATATCCTCCTGGGTTGCCGTTGCCGGTGCCGACATCTGAGCCTTGGCGGCCGCCAACGCACCGGTGAACGTCTGCCACGAATCAGCCGTGTAATCCGAGGCCCTCAGACCCAGGGCCTCAATCGCCTCGACGGCCGTGCGAAGCCCGGTTGTCTGGACGCTCGGAGCCAGATCGGCCAGAGCACCGCGCAGGAGGCTCGCGGCGGCATCGACCGCGGTCTGCGAGACCGGTTGCGATGCCGCAGTCCTGGCGGCAGAGAGCGCCGCCACGAGGTCGGCCCAGGAGCCCGCAGTGTAGGAATCCTCGTTCAGTTGCCTTCCAGCGACCATCCCCTCAACAAGGACGATGACGTCATCGAGCGCGTCCTGGTCAACCGTCGGAACCAGCCCTGCCAGCGCCGCCCGAAGGTCGCCTTCGGCTCCGTCGATGGCACTTTGGTGGGTCGGAGCCGCGACGAGCCCGGCCGCGGCCGACAACGCGGACGCCAACACCGACCATGTCGCTGCGGTGTATTCGGCCTCGACCAGCCGACCGTCGGCGAGCAACGCCTGGATTCCCTCGACGAGGGAAGCCAAACCGGCGGTGTCGGGCACGAGTTCCAACCCGGCCCAGGCCGTCTGGATCCCAGCCAGGATCGGCGTCACCTCGCTGGTTACCACATTCTCTGGCGCAGCCACGAGGCTTCGTCCCTGACCAATCCACCCGTCCAGCGTCGCCCACGACGAGGACGTGTACAGGTCGGCCTGAGCACTGAGGGCATCGAACACCCCGAGTGTGACCTGGAGTCCTGACAGGTCCGCCCGTGGGACAAGGACGGCGCCCCTCACCGCGGACTCGGCCGCCTCGACCACGGTGGCCGTCGCGTCCTCGTCGCTCAGGACCGCCAATGCGGCGGTCACGGCGTCCCGGAGCCCGGTCCACGAGCGAGCCGTGTACTGAGTCTGAACGGCTCCGCTGATCACGGCTTCAGCCGCATCGATCGCGTGACTCAACGCGGTCTTGTCGGCCATCGCCGCGTGAACCTCGACTGGGCCAACCGTGACCGTCACGGGCGGGAATTCCTGATGCGAGGCGGTGACCTCGACGGTGAGGGGCTTTCCGGCATCGGCGGCGATGGGGACGTAAGCCGAGCCGGTCGCGCCCGCGATCGGCGCCCCGTCCACTACCCATTGGTAGGCGACAGCGCCCGGGGTCACGCTCCATGTTCCAGTGTCCACGCTGATGGCCGCGCCGACGTGCGCCGCGACGGTGGCCAGATCCCACACTGGAGCGGCCACCGAGGTCAACGCGCCGGTCCCATCGGGGATGATCCGGTACCGTGCCGTGCCCCGGCACGTCGCCAGCCCGATCGTGACTTCGACGGTCACCTCGACGGTTCCCGTGGCCTGGGCCGTGAGGATGCCGCCCGAGGTCACCTGGCCGCCCGCGGTGTTGACCGAGGACGGCATGATCAGGTAGCGACCGCTGCCATGGTCCGTGCCCGATGATGTCCATCCAGCCGCGAGCTGAACGCCAGCGCGTGCGTCGGTGAGATCGACTTCGCTGTTCGGGAAGTCGAACGCTGTCACCGTGTCGTTTGGCGGCGGGGTGACCTGAAGGTCGATGTACCGGACGGTGGCGCTCGCCGCCCCGCCGGCGTCCTTGTAGGTGGCGAGCATGAGGCGAGGGTCGGTGAAGGTTCTGGTGAAAGCCCAGCCCAATTGGGTGAAACTGGTCCCGTCAGTCGAGGTGAACGCCTCGTAACCATCGCCAGTCTTCAACAGGCGGAGCCACACGTGGGTCGCCGCGGTCGCGACGGCGCTTCCCAGATCGCCGTTGCCGTTGGTCTCCTGGGCGTATTGGAACGACCCACCGTTCTCCGCGGAACGTGCCAGCTTGATGTAGTTGTTCGAGTCGTCGTAGACCCCAAGGACCACTTGTTCGTAGTTGTTGTCGAGTCCGGTCGCTTCAAGCTCGACGGTCGCCATCCAGTCCCCGGCCACCGGGTGGACGAGGATGTTGGCCGGGCGGTCCGACGTGTTGCCAAGCCACAGGCCGTCGGTGGACGTCTCCACGTCCACCCCACCGGAGCCGTACGTGACGCCCGCCGGGTTGGGGTTGAGCCACGACCAGTGGTTCGCGCTCAGGTCCGTCGCATCCTTGCCCCGGAAGTCGTAGGACTCCAGGGCGATGACGGGCGGCGCGACATACGGGGTGACGTCAAGGCTCGTGACCGTGGTCGATTTCCCGGTACCGGCGTAGGTTCCCAGCGCCAGCTTCGCGTTGGTGGCGGTGAAGGTCTTAGGCACCCCGAGAGGTGTGAACGGACCCGCCGCTCCCACCGTGGAATAGGCAGCCGTGACAGTCTGGCCCACACGGGTCAAGCGCAGCCACAGATCGGTCACCGGGGTAGCGACGGCGACGCGGTCCCGGCTTTCGGCCATGTCCCGCCGGCCGCCGACTTCGGTGCTGAACTCCAGGTTCAGGCCGTTGTCCCACTGGTAGAGGATGTCGGCAAAGTTGTCGTCATCCTCGTACAAGGCCATGAGGTTCTTCTGCCAGTTGCCATCCGGCGCCGCAGACATGTGCAGTTCAGCCGTCGCCACCCAGTCGCCGGAAGCGTCGTGGGTGAGGATGTTGACCGCGTCCGGTGTTTGGGCCTCATGCAGCTCCCCGGAGTTCTGGGCGATCGTGACACCGCTGGCTCCGGTCGCAGTGCTGGCCCCGTAGGTGACCGCGGCGGGGACGGGGCGGACAAAGGACCATCCGCGGGCCGCCAAGTCCGTCTCGCCCGTGACGGTGGAGAAGTCGACGGACTCAAGTCCCGTCTGAGTGGGGACCGGGGTGACGGTCACACCATCGAACTCAATGGTCACGGACGGCGGGTTCTGTTCACCGTTGATCGCGGAGAGGATGAACTTCGGCTCGTTGAGGTATAGC
>JAISBQ010000039.1 GCA_031266115.1 Bifidobacteriaceae bacterium | reverse complement strand
ATTCGTGTTCCAGCAGATTCACCTGCTGGAAACCCTGTCGCTGTTCGACAACGCCATGGCCGCCGGGCTGCTGGTGTCGAGGGACCGGGCAGCGGTGGCCGCGCGCGCCTCGACGCTGTTTGACCAGGTGGGCATCGACGCCGCGACCCGCCGCAAACTCCCTGCCCAAACATCGGGTGGTGAGGCGCAGCGCGCTGCGGTGGTCCGCGCGCTGGTCAACTCTCCTGATGTCCTATTCGCTGACGAGCCCACCGGTGCCCTCGACCAAGCGTCCGGCACGGCCGTACTGGATGTGCTCACGAGCGTGCGGGACGAGGGTCAGACCGTGGTCTTGGTGACTCACGATCTGAAATCGGCCCGCCGCGGCGACCGTGTGCTCTACCTGCGGGACGGGCAGATCGCCGGCGAGGTGGATCTCCGCACCGCCGGGCAGGGAGCAGGAGCGCAGGACGCCGCCATCGGCAACGCCGCGTCGGAGAACGCCGCGCGGCCAGGCGGGGCAGGGACGATGGGCAGCGACGAAGCCAAGGCCGCTCGCGACACCGCGCTGCGGTCATTCCTGATCGACATGGGGTGGTGACGGTGCGTCGCACAGCACTCCTGGCACGCGCCAGCCTGCGCCGCAAGCGCGGCCAAACCGCAGTGCTTGTCGCCTTTGTCGCCCTGGCGGCGGCGGTCGCGACTCTCGGCCTCGCGGTCACGTTGAGTTACACGGCGTTCTACGACCAGGTCGCCGCTGCGGCCAACGTTCCGCATCTCGCCATCGTCGAATCCGACAGCGTCTACTCACCAGCCCACCGCGACCGGATCGCAGACCGTCCGGATGTCACGGCCGTGGAGACTGAGCCGATCTTCGCCGCCGGAGCGAAGACCACCTTCGGCGACGGCGACCTCACGATGCTCGCCATGATGGTGTCCTCGTCCCAGGAACGGTCCATGGACCTTGCGGTGCTTCGCCCCGGCGGTGAGCCATTGCACGATGGCGATGTCTACCTCCCGTATCTCTTCCAGGTGGGCGGCGGCTACAGCGTGGGCGACGCGATCACCCTGGTCCGGGGGGAGGACCTGGTCGAGTTGACCGTTGCCGGGTTCACGGACGAGGCGATGTTTGGCTCACCGCTGTACCAGGTGTACCGCTTCGTCGTGTCGCCCGGCACGTGGACAGGACTGCTGGAGCGGTTCCCCGATGCCCGGTCGACCCTGGTCACGGCCCAGTTTGTGGACAAGATGGAGGCTCCCGCCATCGCCGTGGACTATGCCTCCCACGTGCTCGACGGCAACCAGGCCGCGATGGACGCTGTCGCGTCTGGCGCCGCCGCCCAGCGCGTCATGGACTGGGAGGAAATGCGCCGCGGCCGGGTGTTTTTCGCCGACATTCTGGCGGTCATCGCGATGACGTTCGCGGGACTCGTGGGTTTAGTGGCCCTCGTCATGATCCGTGTGCAGGTGCGCGCCCACATCGATGACTCGATGACGGATATCGGCACGCTCAAGGCGCTGGGATACACCTCGCGTCAGATCGCGGCGGGAGTGGTGGCGCACGTGGGCCTGGTCGCGGGCGCAGGGGCTGTCGCGGGAACCCTCCTGGGACACGCGGCGCTGCCAGCCCTCGCGAACGTTCTCAGCGCACAATCGGCGTTGACCTGGCGACCCGGCGTCGATCTGGTGGCTGCCGGGGTCTGCGTGGGCGGCATCGTCGGTGTGGCGATCGCCGTGGCGGCCTGGGGTTGCCGGCGATTGCGGCGACTGACGGCGCTCGCTGCCCTGCGCTCGGGGCTCGACGTGCACGACTTCACGCGCGACTACCTGCCGCTGCGGCGCGTGCGGGCGCGCCTGCCCCTGGCGCTGGCCCTCAAGGCGGCGGCCCGCGCGCCAGCACAGGTGGCCACCATCGCGCTGGCCGTCGCCGCCGCCGCGTTCATGGCGACCGCGGCTCTCGCGGCCTACGGCAACATGGGTCTGGATCGGGAGAACTTCTATCGCGTGGTCGGTGGAGAGGTTCCCGATGTGATCGCCGAGGTCGCCGACTCCGGGGACGCGCCTGGAGCGCTGGCGGCTCTTGAATCCCAGCCGGGGGTGCGCAAGGCCGCGGAATACTCGAACACGTTCCGGCTGCGCCTCGAGAATGAGCTCACGTTTGGATTGGTCACGGAGGATTTCGACAAGTTCGAGGGGACGTTGCTGTATCGGGGCCGGTTCCCGATCCACCCCAACGAGGTCGCGCTGAGTGCCCGGCAAGCCGAGCTGTTGGGGTTGGACGTGGGCGACGAGGCTCGCCTCGCTGCGAGCAGCGAGGCGCAGGCCTACCTCGTCACGGGGCTGATCCAGACGATGAACGAGTCCGGGCTGGTCACGGCTGTGACCTCGGCCGGCCTGGAACGAATCTGGCCCGATC
Organism: Bifidobacteriaceae bacterium; assembly: GCA_031266115.1. Classification (GTDB taxonomy): domain Bacteria; phylum Actinomycetota; class Actinomycetes; order Actinomycetales; family WQXJ01; genus JAIRRT01. The sequence goes on along the minus strand of JAISBQ010000039.1, from coordinate 1,643 downwards.
ACCCCTGGACCCAGATAGCCGTCTACCTGGAGGACGTCGAGGCCGCAGGTGACTTCGCCGAACAGCTGGCCGACGGACGGATGATCGATGCCCCGCTACTCGGGGCGCTCGACTTGCGGGAGCAGGCGACCGCGACACTCAACGTCTACGGGACCATCATGGCCGGTGTTGCCGGCGTGGTGCTCCTTGTGGCTGCGGCGGTCACGACCCTGGTACTCATCGGCGTGCTCGGGACGGCGATCCGGCGCCAGCGGCGGCCGTTCGGGATCCAGCGGACCCTGGGATTCACCACAGGGCAGTTGGCGACCGAGGTGGCGGCCACCTACTGGCCGCCCGCCGCCATCGGCGCCGTGGTGGGGTGCGTGGCGGGCACCGTGGGATTCGGGCCCCTGATCGGGCTGATGTTCCGTTCGCTCGGGATCTATTCCGTCCACATGGCGGCCTCGGCGTGGCACACAGCGATCCTGGCGGTGGGTCTGGCGGTCTTCGCGCTGGCTGTAGCGCTGGCCGGCGCGGCCGGTGTCCGCAAGGCGACCGCGTACGCGCTGGTCACGGAGTAGGAGCGCCACCCCACGCCCTGCCGAGTTTCAGGTTTGGGGGCCGAAACGGCCCGTTTCGGCCCCCAAACCTGAAACTCGGGGATCTGAGACCTAGACCCCTACCTGGACGAACCTAGACTTCCGGATCGCGAACCTGGCGGCGAGGATTCGGGCTTGTGACGCCCGTGTTGGTCGGTGTGCACGCAGTGTTGCTCGCACACCGCGACTCGCGTGATTCGCGTGCTCCCGCATCGCTTGTGACTCCAACGCGGCGTCTGCCATGCACGGCCCCCAGCCCACATGAAGGGACTTGTTGACATGCGATTCGCCGCCCGCTTCGCCGCCGCGGCCACTGCCGTGGCGATCACCGTGAGCTTCACAGCCCCCGCCGCCGCCAGCTACCCGCCGGAGTGGTACGAAGCCCAGTTCTGGTTGACCAAGAACGGCTACGGTCCCAACGAGGCGGTCACCGTGCAAGTCGGGTCGCTGCAGCCGGGATGCGACCCGTTCTCCGGCATCGTGCGCATTTCCGATGTCTACGTGGTTCCCACCGGCACCGTCACCGCTGCCGGGGATCTCTACGACGTTTCCGGCGAGCCCAACACCTTCTCTTCCGTCAACGCCGGCGGGGGCATTTTCGACGAGATCATCGCCATTACCAAGCCGTCTGGCACCCTCGGCTCCGGCACCTATGACATCGTCGAGGACGTCTGCCAGAACGGTCACTTCGATCCGGCCATCGACACGGTCCTCGAAGGGGCATTCACGGTGACCATCCCCTCGGCCATCCCGGCCATCCCCGACCCGGCGCTCCAGGCGATCAAGACCCAGGCCCAGGCGCAGTGGGAGCTGTGGCGCACGGCACCGACCTACCTCCGCCTGCTCGGCGCGGCCGTCATCATCGGCACCCTGCCCACCGACGCCCTGGATCTGGTCCAGGAGATCGTCATCTCGGGGATCACGTTCCTCATGGCGTGCGTGTCCGTCGGGGACTGCCAGTACAACGTCGGTCCCCTGGAGACGTGGGCCATCTTCAATCAGATGGCGATGGTCTCCGCTGCGCAGGCCAGTCACTACAAGGGCCTCGCCGCGGATCCCCCGTCT
>JAISBQ010000019.1 GCA_031266115.1 Bifidobacteriaceae bacterium | reverse complement strand
AGACGTCGAGGACCTCTGGTCCGACCTGGACCAGGCGTTGGCCCACATCGGTTGATGGCCGGCCCCGGTCGCGTCGGCGCCTCAGTGAGCGACCAATGCGCCGCGTGGTCGAGCAGGTTTCCGGGCCGACGCCGGCACGGAGCACCCCGAGACCCGGCGAGGGTGAGGTTTCGCGTATGTGCCTGCGGGTCTGCGCTAGTCCGAAAGATCGACGGTGAGGTCTCGCGTACTCCGATGGGATGAATCGGGTCCCCGCGGGCCCCTGGAGTACGCGAAACGTCTCCCTCGATACGAGAGGCCCCGCCGGTAGTACGCGAAATCTCGCCGATGATGAGAGGCCAGGTCCGTCCCCGCTCGCGTCGTGGCTATCGAATGGCGTCTGCGGGCTGCGGCAACCTTCGCCATCAAACCGGCAGCTGGACGATGCCGGCGGTCAGATCCCACGACACGCTCAGGATGCTTCAGGGCCCTGCCCGCCGGTTCCCCCCGGTGCGCCGACGAAGCCTTGCCACGCCAGTCCATGGGACTTCAACCCACCCTCATGCCGCGAGTGGGCATGAGGCGCAGGGGCCAGCGTTGAGGCCGCCCGGTGCGGCGTCCGGGACCGGGCACGCGCGGCAGGTGGCGTCGACGCGGCGGGCGTGGTCCGCCATCGTGCATACGAGGTCGCGAGGTAGGCCGAGGGCGGCGGCGACGTGGCCGGCAGGCTCACCCGCGCGTAGCCGATCCACGACCTCGGTCAGAAGGCTCATAGCGCCCTGCCCACCTGGAACACCACCACGGCCAACACCCACGCCGCCACCACCGACGCCCCGACCGAGGCGAGGGTGGGACGCCAGCCGAACAGGCGGCGCATCTCGGACACGGCCACCATGCACGGGGTGTACACCAGGGAGAACACCATGAACGCCAGGGCCGCCGCGCCGGGCGACCCGCCCGATGACTGAAGCAAAGAAGCGCGGACCTGCTCGCCGAGATCGCTGGGTGGCGCGCCGGCATCGTCGGGAGCGTCCATCCCATACGTGGTGGCGATGGTCGCCACCACGGTCTCCTTCGCGACAAACCCGGTGATCAGCGCCGCGGACGCGTGCCAATCGCCAAAACCTGCCGGGGTAAAGACGGGAGCCAACGCCTGGGCGGTGGCGCCGAACAGCGAATCGCGGGCAGGAATATCCTCCCCCAGCGCATATCCGCTGGTCACAGGGACTGACATGAGCAACCACACGGCCATGGTCAGCGCCACGATCAGGCCACCCGCGTGGATTGCGAAACCCCGGCACCGCAGCAAGATCGACCGGGTCAACGCCCTCACGCGCGGCACCTGATAGGCGGGGAGCGCCAGCACCAACGGCTCGCTGCCGGCACCTCGCACGGTGGTGCCCCGCAGGATGAGCCCTGCCGCCACCATCACCGCGACCGACACGCCGTACATCGCGAACACCACGGTTCCGGCATACCGCGGGAAGAACACCTGCGCGACAAACAGGTACACCACCAGCCTCGCCGTACACGACGAGTACGGAATCAGCAGCCCGACGGCGAGACGCTGACGCGCACTCGGCAAGGTCCTGGTCGCTGCGAGCGCCGGCAGGTTGCACCCGAACCCGATCACCAGGGGCAACACCGCCCGTCCGTCCAGCGCGATGGTGCGCATGAGCCGGTCCGCGACAAACGCGACGCGAGCCATGTAGCCGGAGTCTTCGAGCAACGCGATCGCCGCGAACATGATCGCCATCAGCGGCAAGAACGAGACCACCACCCCGGCGCCGGCCAGCACGCCGTCCACCACCAGGGACTCCAGCCATCCGCCGGCCCAGCCAGCCCTGCCGAGGAGCCACACGGCGGCATCAGCCACCGGTCCGGTGATCACCCACTCGAATCCGTCCTGCAGCGGTGCGGCGACCACGGTGGTCAGTTGGAACAGGGCCCACAGCACGGCGAGGAACAGTGGCACTCCCACCCACGGCCGCAGGAGCAGGCGGTCTGCTTTGTCGCTGGCGGTCACCGTCTCGGCGTGATGGATTTCGGCCCTGTCGAGGATCGATGCCACCCAGTCGAAGAACTGGTCCGCTTGATCCACCAACGCCTCTGCGTTCCCGCCGTCGGGCGCTTGGCGGTGTTCCATGAGGTAGTCGGCCACGGTCTCGGCCAGAACCTCGATGCCCTGGCCACCGCGCGGGTTGACTGTCACCACCGGCGCGTCGATGGCGGCAGCGAGCGTCGCGGTATCTACGGCCAGGCCGCGAGCCCCGGCGACATCCGCCATCGTCACCACGGCCACCGCGGGCATGCCCAGCGCGCGGACCTGCGCCAGGAGGTACAGCGAGGACGACAGGGCGGTCGCATCCAGCACCACCATGGCCAGATCGGGGCGCCGAGCGAGGATGCCGGTACCGAGCCCGGCCACCACGTCGCGGGTTACCTCCTCATCCGGGCTCTGTGCGATCAACGAATAGGTGCCCGGCAGATCCATCAGCTCGACGCCGAGGCCGCCCGGCTGCCATTGACCGATCTCCAGGCTGACGGTGGTGCGGGGCGCGTTCATCGTGACTTGCCACGCCCCGGTGAGCAGATTGAACAGGGTCGATTTGCCGACATTGGGGTTCCCCACCAGAGCAACGCGTGCCATGACCTGCGCCGACCGCCGTCTGCCGCCTCGCCGCCACGGGCGATCGGGACTGGTGGCACAGTGCGGACAGCTGCCCCCAGCGGAATGAGTGTGGTGCTTCACGCGGCTGTCAGTTGGGTGCCGCGCAGCGCGGCAGCCGTCGCCGCATCTAGGGCGAAGCGCTGATGTCCGCAGGCGATAACGCGCCCACCGAACGCGGCACACTGGACAACCCGGACCACCGCACCCGGCCGCAGGCCGATTTCACACATCCGCAGCCTGGCGGCATCGTCCAGCGCCGCATCGTCGAGGCGCACGGGACAGCCCACTGGGCAATCGCGGATGGTCACCCACCAACCCTACCTGACAGGCAAGCCTCACCTAAGCCAGGAGCCATCCAGACTGGGCCGCACGCCACGTCGCGTGGACGGCCGGTGTCCCCGGAAGGGCGTCTGTCCATGCCCTGGACATCAGTCTGTGGTGTGGTGTCCAGGGTCGGTGGTTGTTGCCAAGTTGAGCGTCCGGGTGGCAAATCCTCCCACTTAGTGACTCAAACACTCAACTCGACGAACAACCCGCTCAGGTAGGGTCCACACGATGGCCCCTACCCCCACTCCTCGTAGCCCAGGCCCTCGGCCCGCTTGGGGCGGGCCATGAGGGCACGGCCCATGGCGCGGGCGTCCAAACCCTGGTGGATGACCGCCACGACGGCCGCCGTGATCGGCATGTCCACCCCGTGGGCGCGGGCGAGGCCCAAAATCGCCGCCGAGGACTTGATCGACTCGGCAGTTCCGCCCGCCGAGGCGACGGCATCGTCCACCGACATGCCCTCCCCCACCAGCCGTCCGACGGTCTGGTTGCGCGACATCCCGGAGAAACAGGTCGCCGTCAGGTCCCCCACCCCGGCGAGACCGCTAAAGGTCTCCACGTCGCCACCGAGCGCCACCCCCAGCCGCGACATCTCTGCCAACCCTCTGGTCATCAGGGTGGCGCGTGTGTTCATCCCATGGCCCAGACCTGCGGCCACCCCGACAGCGAAGGCGATGACGTTCTTGACGGCCCCGCCCACCTCGACCCCCACCATGTCGGCGTTGAGATAGGGACGCAGATAGTCCGTGGCGATCGCGGCCGCGACGGCCCGTCCCGCGGCCGGCGACGCCGAGGCCACCACCGTGGCCGCGGGCTCCCGCGACGCCAACTCTTCGGCCAGATTGGGGCCCGAGATGACGGCGGTCCGTTCCGGCCCGGTGTCGAGGGACGCGCCAATCACCTCGCTCATGCGCCGCCCTGACCCCAACTCGATCCCCTTCATCAGCGAGACCACCACCGCGTCGCGCGGCACCACACCCGTCACGCCCCTCAGCACCGTCCCCGCCACCTGTGCGCGCACTGCCACCATCACGATGTCCGCCCCCCGTAACGCGCTCTTCGTCTCGGTGGTTGCGTGGACGCGCCGCGACAGGCGCACGCCTGGGTGACGGTAGGGGTGACGATGGCGCGAGGTGATCGACTTGGCCACCCGCGGATCCCGCACCAGGAGGCGGACAGAATTGCCGGCATCGGCGGCTATCTGGGCGAACGCGATCCCCACCGCTCCCGCACCGATGATCGCGACCCGCCTCACCTGGTCTCCCCAGCGGTGTAGGGGTTGTAGGGCTGGTCCGGCGGGATCGCCCCTCGCAATTCGCCGACGATGGCGGTCACCGCCTTCATGATCCGATCCGTCGCCTCGCGCACCGCCCCGGGATCCGTCCTGCCTATGAGGTCGTCGAGGGCCACCGCGGACCCCACCCGGATGTGCTCGGTGTGGCGCGGCACCATGCGAGGAAACCGTGCACCGCGGGGGAAAACCTTCTGCGCGCCCCACTGGCCGATCGGAATGACGGGCGCGCCCGTCGCCAAGGCGAGCCGACCCACGCCGGGGCGCGCCGCCATCGGCCACCCGGCGGGGTCCTTGGTGATGGTGCCCTCGGGGTACATGATGACGCACGTGCCCGCGGCCAGCGCTCGCTCGGCCTCCCGTAGGGCGTCGCCAGCACGGGCGGTGCCCCGCCGCACGGGAATCTGCCCGGTGGCGACCAGCAGCTGACGGACCGCCGGCACCTTCCACAGCGAATCCTTGACCAGGACGCGGCCGGGAGCGCCGGTGTCATAGAAGAACGCGACGATGGGCAGAAAGTCGATGGTGGAGATGTGGTTGGCCGCCGCGATGTACCCGGTACCCGGAGGTGGCAGGTTCTCCAACCCGTCGCCGACGGTGCGCATGAGCAGATGGAGCGGGGGTTTGAGTGTCCAGGCCGCCACGCGGTAGCCCGGAGAGATCAGGTGTCGGCCGGCCATGGGCGCCAAGACTAGTGCTTTGGCTCTCGCCAGGTCCGCGCACCGAGGGCCGCCAGCTTCTCCCCAAAGTGCTCATACCCGCGGTCGATCAGGTCGATGCCGTGGATCGTGGAGGTTCCGCTCGCCGCGAGCGCAGCGATGACGTGAGAGAACCCGCCGCGCAGGTCCGGGATGTCGATCTCGGCGGCTCGCAGCGGGGTGGGACCGGACACGACGGCTGAATGGAGATAGTTCTTGGCGCCGAATCGGCATGGGAGCCCACCCAGACAATTGGGATAGAGCTGGATCGTGGCGCCCATCCGCCACAAGGCTCTGGTGAAGCCGAAGCGCTGTTCGTACACAGTCTCGTGCACAATCGAGAGTCCCTCAGCCTGAGTCAAGGCGACCACCACGGGTTGCTGCCAGTCCGTCATGAACCCCGGATGTACACCGGTCTCCAGGGCGATGGACGTGAGCTGGCCGTTCGCCCGGAAGAACCGGATGCCCTCGTCC
>JAISBQ010000018.1 GCA_031266115.1 Bifidobacteriaceae bacterium | reverse complement strand
TCGCTACCGCGACGGCCGCCCGTTCCGCGGGCGTGAAGTCCAGCGGGGGCATCGCGTAGCCATCAGGGTCAATCCGGTAACGCACATTGTCATCCCACACAGGGTCGACAACGAACTCGATGGGAACGCCCAGGCGACGCAGTTCCTCCTTGTCCCGCTCGAATTGCCGCTCGAAGGCCACCGTGTCCGAGTGGACGGAGTACCCCATGACCGAGGCCCGCAGCTGCTCACGGGTCAGGCCACGCCGCGAATTCAGCAACGTCACAATGAGGTTGGTCTGCCGCTCCGCAGGCGAGATCGCATCACCCATGCTGCGTAACGGTAGTGCGGGAACGGCGCCATCGCCCGCGCCGCGCACCTCAGCCCACTCCAGGGGTCGATGCCTTTGACCCCGGTCTCCGAGCGTTCCGAGCGTTCCGGCCTGTGCAGTCGGGTGACCTGCCGGCTTGACCCTGCGGTTGGGCCTGGTCCGGACGGTGTGCGGTGCGGGGTGGTCGGTCGGAAACGTACAGAAGTTTGATCCGATGAAACTTCTGTACGTTTCCGACGCACAGCCCGCGACACTTGACTCTGTGGCAACCGTGTGACCTGGGCAAACACCCGAGCAGGGTATGTGGGCGAGCGACCTGGGCGGTCGGAAACGTACAAAAGTTTGTTTCGATGAAACTTCTGTACGTTTCCGACACCCCGTTGACCCTCCCACCCCCAGTGATCTCGATGCGGACGGGCGGTGGCGCCTGACCACGCCAATCCCGACGATGCCGGAGCACCCCTCACGCCGCCATCGTCCCCTGATCACCGGTGACGTCAGTCCCCAACGGCTCCCCGCCACCTTTCGGGCCTCGTGATGCGGGGGGACTGGACCGGACATGGCGTCGGGCATCGACGCGGCCACGCCTCTGGCCTGCCCCGACTCGACATTGTCGGAGCAATCGCAGGCTCGCACACCAGAACCGCCCAACTCACCCCCCCCGAACCGGCAACTCGGCGACAAGACTGGCCTCGCCAGCCGTCGAGTTGCGGGTTCGAGGGCCAAAGACGCTCGCTCATGCCCTCAAACCGGCAACTCCCGGCGATCCAGAGGGCCCCAATGTGCAGCGCTTGCGCGCGCGTCGCGCGCCTCAGCGTCCGCTCCAGGGGTCGATGACCTTGGCCTCGGTCTCCATGAAGAGCCAGACGTTCCGGGTCGCGACCGCAAATCCGCGGGCCAACGCCGTGGCCACGACATATCCGTCGGCCGCGGGCAGCGGCCCTCCCGCGGCGCGACCAGTCACGGCTAGCGTCGCGTATCGGCGCGCGGCGTCCTGATCGAACGGGAGTACACGGCCAGCAAAGAGCGCGAACAATCCATCCAAGGTCCGCTCAAGTCGGTCTTTCCTTCGTCCGGAAGGCAGAGCGCCGACGCCGAACAAGAGTTCGGCGAGTGTGATGCTTGATAGATACAGGGTCTCAACGGCCGACAACCCCGCCATCCTTGCGCGCGTGTGGGCAACCTCGTGCTTGTCGGTGGGCTACTCCGGCAGCGAAAGGTCGGCCTCAATGGCCGCTGCCACCGGGACGGCGTCCACGGCTGATTGGTAGGACTGCGCGTGGATCATCAGACCAGTGGTCAGCGCCACGAGAATCGTCGTGGCGCCGGCACCGGGTGGGGCAGCCGCGCACACGGCGTCGCCCTGGGCACACCAACTGCGCCATGCGGCGTCCGCCGGTCCCACGGCATCGGCGATGGCTGGCCAGTCGGGGGCGAACCTCGCGATGCCCTGCTCAGGGGCCGCTTCCCCACGGGCATTGGCCTCGCCGGGGGCCCGCAGCGGATCGGCGATGAGATCGACGCTGACCACCGCGGTGAGATCCACGGGATCAGCGTGGCTGAGCCCGAGGCGTGCCGCCATCGCGCCCTGCGAGAAGCCCACCACCACGGCCCGTGTGGTGGACGGACACTGCGTTCGTAACCCGTGCAACGCCTCGACCAGCATGTCCGCGCCCACCTGCGCGCCGGTCACGTAGGGGGTTCGTCCCTCCAGCATGTCAGCCACCAACCGCCAATCCAGTGCCGGAACGTCCTCGGCCGGATAGGCGACCGGCGCATCCACGAACGTCAGTCCCGCTTCCATCACAGCCTCGCGCACGGCATCGCGCACGGGCCCCACCGCCGATCCGTAGTCACCATGGTCGCTATCCATCTCCCCGCTCCCCCGCAGGCCAAGAAAGACGATGTCACCACAGGTTGGCGGCGTCTCGCGGGACAGGCCGGCAGCCGACGAGGAAGGAGAAGGCGGAGGCACCGACGATGACGGCCCAGGAGGCAGCATCGCGGGCGATTCTTCGGGTGGCACCAGCGATCCTGCCGGCGGTGCTATCGCGTCCACGGCGACGGGCGTACCCCGGCCGAGCGCCTCAGACGTATCAGAGTCCACCACGACGAAGACACCAGGGTCGACCGGCTCACTGGCCCTGACACCGGTCAGAACCAGTGCGCCGCCACCCAGGGCGACACCAACCACCGCGGCCCCGCCCAGACGCCACACCCACGAGGTGCACCTCGCTGAGCGCGCATGGCGAGCGCCCGCGAACATCCTGGAGCCGTCATCGTGCGCGGACATGGACCGGCCTTTCACTGGCGAACGGGTCCCACGATAACGGTCCGCACCGCGAGTCGCGCCGAGCGCGAGCCTTCGCACATGCCAAGGCGTCAAACTCGCCCAATATAGTCCCTCACATGTGCCAAAGCTCGCCCGCGATGCAGCCACCAGCACTTGGTCGGGGACTACAGTGGCCCAGCGTGGAGGCGTGGACACGATTCGCCGAGGGGCAGGTGATCAGCGTCGATGCGACGCGGGCGGGAGCCCAAGAGGTGACTTGTGCGATCGCCGGCCGGTCCGTGCGCGCCCTCGGCTACACCGGGCTGGTCCCGGACCTCGGGGTGGGCGATCGCGTCATCCTCAACACCGCGGCCCTCGACGCGTCGCTCGGTACCGGCGGGTGGGCGTTCGTGGTGGCGCCCAGCGATCCCTCGACCGGGACCGCCCCCGCGCCCGCGGACGCCGCCGACCATCCAGCCGGCTACCTCGTCAAGGCGCGGTACACACCGCTCCAGGCGATGGTTCGCGGCATCGACGAACAGACATCACCTCACCATGACGTCCTGGCCGAGGCCACCGAGATCGACGCCATGCCCGTGGTCACAGCCGATCTGCACTCGTCCTTGCCGGCCATCCTCGCGGGCATCCACGCGGACGCGCCACACCTTCGGGTCGCCTACGTCATGTCCGATGGCGGCGCCCTACCGGCCGCGTTCTCCCGCACCATCGCCGCACTGGAGGCCGCCGGCGCCCTCGCGGCCACCATCACCGCAGGTCAAGCCTTTGGCGGCACGGTCGAGGCCACGACCGTTCACTCCGCGTTGTTGGCGGCCCGGCTCGTCATCGACGCGGATATCGCCATCGTCACTCAGGGTCCCGGCAACCTCGGCACGGGGACGCGGTGGGGGTTCTCGGGTGTCGCAGTGGGCGAGGCCGTCAATGCGATCGGGACCCTCGGCGGGCGGCCCGTGGGGGCGTTGCGCGTCTCGGGCACCGATCCACGCCCACGCCACCGAGGCCTGTCCCACCACTCGCTGACCGCCTACGGCAAGGTCGCGCTGCGTCCCGCCATGCTTGCCGTCCCAGACTTCGGCGAACCCCGCGAGGGTGAGCCCGCATCCAGGGCTCCCATGACCAGGGCGTGGGATCTTCCCGAGGTGGGGGCCGCCATCGTCCGCGGGACCGCAGAACTGATCCCACCACACGGCATCCACCAGGCGGTTCACGTTCCCACGGACGGTCTCATGGCGGCGCTTGAGGCGAGCCCCGCGCCCTTGAACTCGATGGGCCGCGGCCTCACCGACGATCCGGCTGCGTTCCTCGCCGCCGCCTGCGCCGGCCGCCTGGCCGCGAGCCTTGTCCGCGATTCTGCCTGACCGTGCCTACCTAGGCACGGCGACCAGACCCGGTACGACGCGGCAGCCAGCATTCTGGGACGGGCGCCTATCCCACGCCGTCCCAGCCACTTACAACCGGCAGGCGTGGACCTCGGTGATGAGGATCGCGCGAGCGCCCACATCGTAGAGCTGGTCCATCAGCGCGTTCGTGTCGGCTCGCGGCACCATCGCACGCACGGCAACCCACATCGAATTGTGCAGCGGGGAGACGGTCGGCGATTCCAGGCCCGGTGTGATCGATACGGCCCGCTCGACGGCGGAGATCGGCACGTCATAGTCCATGAGCACGTATTGCTGCGCCACGAGCACACCCTGGATCCGGCGGACCAGGATCTCGAACGCCCCCACCTCGTCGCCCAGCTCACGGCGTCGAATCAACACGGCCTCGGAGGTGAGGATCGGGTCTCCGAAGACCTCCAGTCCGGCCGCCCGCAGCGTGGTCCCCGTGGACACGACATCCGCCACCACATCGGCCACCCCCAGCTGGATCGCGCTTTCCACGGCCCCGTCGAGCCGGACCACGGACGCCGCCGCCACGCCGTGGTCGGCAAGGTAGCGGGACACCAACACGGGATAGGAGGTCGCGACGCGCCGGCCGTCGATCCCGGCCAGGTCTGTCACCTCACCGGGTGTCGCGGCGAAACGGAACGTCGATCCCCCGAAGCCAAGTGCCAGATGCTCCACGGCTGGCGCCGCCGAATCGAGCAGCAGGTCACGTCCCGTGATCCCCGCGTCCACGGTGCCCTCGCCCACGTAGACCGCGATGTCGCGTGGCCGCAGGAAAAAGAACTCGACGTTGTTGCGTGGGTCGGCCAACACCAGGTCCCGCGGGTCGCGCCTGCCTTGATATCCGGCGCTGGTGAGCAGGCTGGCGGCCTGAGCGGACAAGGATCCCTTGTTGGGCACGGCGATCTTCAACATACTGGTTGGCCTCACAGGTGGCGGTAGATGTCGTCAAGACTCAGGCCGCGGGCGATGGCCATGGTCTGGACGTAGTACAGAACTTGCGAAAGCTCCAGGGCGAGATGCTCGTCGGATTCATGCTCCGCGGCGATCCACGCCTCTCCCGCCTCTTCGATGAGCTTCTTGCCGATCGCGTGAACCCCGGCATCCAGAAGGCGAACGGTGCCCGATTCCGGTGGGCGCGTCTCAGCTTTGCCCGCGAGTTCACCAAACAGCTCCTCGAAGTTTTTCACGTGCCACAGTGTAGGGGGGCTGGTGTAAGGTGCCCTGGCGCCAAACAGGAAGGACAAGCATGCGTCGACCAGCCAGGCAACGCCTCGGCAGCGTCTGCGCGGTGGCCCTCAGCGTCATTGCGGTAACCATCGCGGGGTGCCCGCCCAGCGTCGCCATGCCGACGATGCCGGCCCCCGCCTCTCCCGTCACCGCCGTCACCGCCGTCGTCACGAAGAAGGCGAAGCCCGTGCGGATCACCGCGATCCGCACCCGTGGCCGGGTTCCATCCGGAGTGGTCTTCTCCGTCCGCAAGCCGGCCCTCAAGGGCGGCACCGAAACCAACCGCTTGACCTTCCTGTTCAACGTCGAGGACGCCATCACCGATGAACTGCGAGCCCAGGCGCGCGCCAAGAAGGCCTGCTCGAAGCGCCAGACGCCACGACGCCTCAAGTTGACGGGCGACTTCACCGCTGGTGTGATCGATGGGCGATGGGCATCGGCAGCCCTGGTCTTCACGGGGTCATGGTGCCGGGGCGCCACCTACACCTCGGTGCGTTCCTTCACCCTGGACCTGACCACCAACCGACCGGCCACGCTCGCGGCCCTGACACCGCTGAGCAAGTCCGACGTGTTGTGGGCGGCGATCCCCGACCTGTACACCTCCGAGGCCTACGCCGCCCGAAAGCTTGGACCGACGGGGACCACGCTCGTCGCTCCACCCCAGGCAACCTCGAAGGCCCTGGGCTGGACACGTGTGCCGGCGTTCACCCACTGGGTGGCCACCCGCGATGGCATCCAGATCTACATCCCTGTTGGCCGCACGTTTGTCCCGGCGCTGGCCCCGTGGCACGACGTCGGATCGACACCCACCACCGTGGCTGGCCATGCGATCAGGTACGCGCCCTACGCGTCGGCGCCGTGCGGCGTCGTCGCCCGGATCCCCACCGAACTCGCCCCCGCCCACCTGACCCCGGCCGCCATGGCATGGATCAGCCCCGACGGTGGTACTTCCGCCCAGGTGCAGCTCCGGCCGACCAGCTCGGCGAACCTGTCAGCCATGGTCGATGGCGAACTCGCCGAGATCGCAGCCGGCGGAGTGATCACCGACGCCTCCCTGGACGGGACGACCCTCAACGTCACAGGACACGAGGCAGCCAATCCCGACGCCCTGTTCGCCGTCCGGGTCCGCTACGGTCCCGCGTCCACCACGCGCGTGATCTACCGCTATCCAGCGGCAGCGGCACCGTGGGCGACGGCATGGGCCACGGAGACGATGACGACCCTGCGCACCGCCCCCCTCGACCGGGCATGCGCGGGGTGAGGGGTTCGCGGATGATGCCGGCGGTGGTTTGGCGGCCCTTGGGTCTATGTCCGGTTGGGCTTGTATGCCCACCTGCCGGCCCCGGAGCTCGACCACAGCGCGTCGAGCGTCGACAGTGCGGCCGCGGCCGCCTCGGCTCCCTTGTCTTCGACCGAGCCTGGTAAACCTGCGCGGGCCAGAGCTTGAGCCTCGTTATCGCAGGTCAATAGGCCAAAACCGACCGGACTGCCCGTCTGGATCGCCACCTGGGTCAGGCCCGCCGTGGCCGCCTGACACACATACTCGAAGTGCGGGGTACCTCCGCGAATCACCACGCCCAAGGCGACGGCGGCGTCGGCTGAGCCCGACACTTGCGGGTAGGTTGACAGCCGCCGCTCCCGCACCACCGCCCCCACCGCCACCGGCAGTTCGAAGCTCCCCGGCACCCGGATCAGCCGCGCCTTGGCCCCAGCGTCGTTCAGCACACGCATGGCGCCGGCGATCAGCCCGTCCATGATCCGCTCGTGCCACGACGCGGCGACCACGGCCACCACCCACCCGCGGCCATCGATCCGCGCACCGGCTGGCGCTCCTTCACCGCTCATGGCCTCTCCCCCGTCTCGCTGTTCGCTGCGCCGAGCGCATGGCCCATGCGCTCGGCCTTGGTCGCCAGATACGCCGCGTTGTGTTCGCCCCGCCCTACGTCGATCCGTTCAACCGCGGCGACATCGATCCCGTGGGCCACGAGCGCCGTCACCTTGGCCGGGTTGTTGGTCATGAGCACTACGGACCGCAACCCCAGATCGTGCAAAATGGCGGCCGCCGCGCCGTATTCGCGCCGGTCCACGGGCCAACCCAGTTCGATGTTGGCGTCCACGGTGTCCCGGCCCCGGTCTTGAAGTGCATAGGCGTCGATCTTGGCCGCCAGCCCGATGCCGCGCCCTTCCTGACCTCGCAGGTAGACCACCGCTCCCCCGCGGCTCGCCACACGCTGCATCGCCGCCGCAAGTTGGGCACCACAGTCGCACCGCGCTGAGGAGAACGCGTCGCCCGTCAGGCACTCCGAGTGGACCCGGACAAGGTTCCCGTCCCCGGGTTCACCCCGTGCGTCGGCGGCGAGTAGCGCGACATGCTCGGCGCCGGTGCTGGTGTCCCGGTAGCCCACCGCCGTGAATCGTCCGTGAGCCGTGGGCAGGTCCGCGCGTCCGGTGGGCACCACGCGCGCCGTCGCCGGCTCCACCGCCGGTACCGTCCCATCGCCGCGGGCGCGCCGCCAAGCGATGAGCTCCGCGATGGTCACCAACACCAGTCCTGAACGGCGAGCCAACGCGCTGGCCTGCGGCAGGCGCATCATCGTGCCGTCGTCGTTGACCATCTCCGCGATCCCCGCCACCTCGGGCAGGCCTGCCAGGCGGCACAGATCGACCGCCGCTTCGGTATGCCCCGCGCGGTGCAGGACGCCGCCGGGGACTGCCCGAAGGGGCAGGACGTGCCCGGGCCGGATCAGCGACTCCGGTCCGGACGCCGGATCGGCCAACACGCCCAACGTCCGGGCTCGGTCCGCCGCCGAGATGCCCGTGGTCACCCCGGAGGCCGCATCCACGGTCACCGTGTACGCCGTGCGGCGCGGATCCTGGGAGTTCGGCACCATGAGGGGCAGGTGCAGGGCATCGGCACGGGCGGGGGTCATAGGGGCGCACAGGTAGCCCGAGGAATGCCGGATGATCCATGCGATCCACCGTTCGTCCGCCCATCCGGCCGCGATCACGGCATCCGCCTCGTTCTCGCGGTCCACATCGTCGGCCACCAGGACCGGCCGTCCCGCCGTCAATTCGGTCAGGGCCTCGTCGATTGTCGCCGTGTGAATACCGCTCATGTGTTCGGGCCCTTTCCGGCTGCCAGCAGCCGCTCCACGTACTTCGCCACCACATCCACTTCGATGTTGACCGGATCACCAGACGCCAATCTGCCGAGCGTGGTCGCGTGCAGCGTGGCGGGAATCAGCCCCATCTCCACGGCGGCGGTGTCGCGGTGGTGCGGGCCGGCATCGTCGGCGATCGCGATCACTGTGAGCGAGGTGCCGTCGATGGCGATGGATCCCTTGGGCGCGACATACCGGGCGAGCACCGGGTCTATCGCGAAGCGGAAGGTCTCGAAGGTGCCGGCCGCCACGCGACTGATCACGTAGCCCGTGCCATCCACGTGGCCCTGGACGATGTGACCGCCCCACCTCCCATCGGCGCACATCGCCCTCTCCAGGTTCACGCCACCTCCAACTCGAAGCAGGCCGAGCGTGGTGCGGCGCAGAGTCTCGGGCATGACATCCACCGTGAACACGTCGCCCGCAATGGCCGTCACGGTCAGGCACACGCCCGCCACCGCGATAGAGTCGCCGC
>JAISBQ010000003.1 GCA_031266115.1 Bifidobacteriaceae bacterium | reverse complement strand
GATCACCGCCGCCCAACCTCGCCCAGACTGACCGCATAGTTGTTCAACGACATGGCGAGGTTAGGGAGGTAGGCGGCCGGGTTGTCCTCAGCAAGCTCCTCGTAGGCCTGGAAGGCTCGGTGTGCAGTGTCCAGGGCCTCGTCTCGCCGTCCCACATCGGTCAGCCTGTTCGCATAGTTGTTCAACGCCGCGGCGAGGCTAGGGAGATAGGCGTCCCGGTCGGCTTCAACAAGCTCCTCATAAGCCTCGAGGGCTCGGTGTGCGGGGTCCAGGGCCTCCTCCCGTTGCCCGACCTCGGCCAGACTGTTCGCATAGGTGTTCAACGACATGGCGAGGTCAGGAAGATAGACATCCCGGTTGACCTCAGCAAGCTCCTCGTAGGCCTGGAGAGCGCGGTGTGCAGTGTCCAGGGCCTCATCCCGCCGCCCCACCTCGCCCAGCCTGACCGCATAGTTGTTCAACGATCCGGCGAGATCAGGAAGATAAGCAGCTGGGTTCACCTCGGCGAGGGCTTCGAAGCTGTGGACCGTGCTTGCATCACAGGTGGTTCGCACATCGGCCGCCACATAGCCAAGATCCTCCAAACCGCGGGCAGCAGTCGACAGGAAGCGCGCCTGCTGGTCAGCAGCCTGCGGATCGGCTCGAATGTGTTCGGGTGATGGTGGGAGGGGTTGGACGTGACGGACCAGCGCGTTGAGCGCCTGGGCTATGTCGGTGCGAGCATCGGAGGCAGGGCCGAGGAGTTCCAGGAGCAGGACCAGGTGATCTTGAGTCAAGGCGGCCGAGAGCACCTTCGCGGCGGGCTTGTAGGTGGCGGCGCACCGAGCGAGAACGGTCAAGGGTCTGACCAGCAAGACGGGATCACGAGTCGGAGACAGGACCGTGTCGAGAAGCCGCGACAGGCGCTTGGTGCCCATCGCCCATCGACCGCGAGGAGAGCCCGGAGCCTTTAGTCCTGACGCCGCAACATCGCGGGACAACCAACTCGCCACAAGGAACTCGCCCAATAGGTCAGGCTCCACCGGACGCCACGCAGAGACTGACGCCTGCGCAGACCCGCCCCCAGAGGCTGGACTCCCTCTGGTTTCGTCGCGATACAGGTGGGATGCCAAAGCGTCCAAGTCACCAAGCGTGGCCGGTCGAGCCGGAAACGCCGCCCTCAACAAAGCGCGCCGGTCCTTCTTGTGGTCTTCACCGTCACGGACCGTCACCAGCGTCGTCAACGCAGCCAGCACCATCAGATCCGTATCCGTCAAGGACTCGACCTCGCACTCGTCCTGAGCGATCCTCCAATACTTGAGTTCATGGTCCAACACGGCCTGATACATCTCCGTGATCACCACCGTCGCGGAGAGAGGCTCAGCGGCGATACGAGCCAGACGTACCGGATCATTGTTCGCCAACCACGCCACCATCAACACATGCAACGGACTACCGCAATGGTCCAACACGCCGGTCACATCGACGGGATCCAGGGCTCCACGATCAGGATCGGCGCCATCGACGGGGAAGGTCCGGCGTCCAACAGCGAGCAAGTCCTCACGCCACGACTCGCGTGCCACGGGTTGGTCCGGGACTACCAAGACCTGACCGGACCTCTTGACGCTGGCGTGGAGATTCGTCAGGCTCGCCGTGCCCCTTTCCCAACCCAGTCCGTTCAACCACGTATCAGCCACGCCATGCCCCCGGTCGTTGCCGGGGCGACGCATCACCAGCACCACCCGCATAGTGGTGCGCCCAGCAGCCCTGTCCGCCATCAACGCTTCCATCAGCGTCTTGACCGCCTCGACCCGGTCCTCGGCGTAATCGACCACCAACAGACTGCTCCCGTATCGGGTCGAGACCGCGCTCAACGCCTCCGGAGAGAAGTCCTCCAACCCGACAAAACCAACCAGCACCTCACGACCCGCGGGGCCAGCAGACTCGGAAGCGTCATCGCCGGATATCTGAGCAGTACCGGTAGACACCGCCACGCCATCGAGAGACGGGGTGGTGTCTACACCAAGCACCGAGACTCCATCGTCGGTGGACATCGCGGTGTCACCGGTAGATGTCGGTGCGCTATTGCCGGACGGCTGGGCACCGACAGTGGAGGTGGAGGCATCGTCGGTAGGGGTCTCCGCGTCATCGTCGGCTGACATCACGGCATCATCAACAAATGCCGGTGCGCCACCGGCGGCCGGCCGCGGACCAGACCCGATGGTCCGGCGTAGCTCGGCGGCAAGGCGGGTCTTTCCGCTGCCGCCACCGCCTGCCAGAACGTACACCGGACACCGGTCCGGGTCAGGATCCTGGGCCCACTGAGTCAGCACATCCAGCGCGTCAGTGATCGGGACATACGGGACTGGACAGACCAAGCCCCGCAAGAACGGTGTCACTGAACCCGCGATGGTCGCGTCCTCGACCGTGACCTGGACTGGGACCTCCACCCGCAACGATCCCGCACCGGCCATGACCACCACGGTGTTGTGATCACCGTGGATGGTGAACGCGGCACCACCAGGACCCGCTTTCGCGCGTTGGGATACCTTGCTGGTCCCGTCCGGGGAATCCATCGGAGGGCTCATGGTCGGTGGTTGTCGACACTGTTTCCGTGGCCGGATATGTTGAACGCGATACCACCATCGCCGGCCTTGGCCTTCTGTTTCACGGTAGCCTGGACCGTCGTCCGTGCCTCGTACCAGGCTGTCAACTCCTCGCGGCTGGCCCTGACGGCCTCGTTGAGGTACGCGTCGTACCTACGGGCGGCCTTGATCAAGCTCTCGACGTCCTGCGGGTTCTTGCTCTCTTGCGCCGCGCGGAGTTCTGCCTCCAGGTCAGGGTCCGTGGCGAAATGGGCGCGAACCTTTCCCACCAAAGCCTTCAACCCGGCAGACACACCAGAGCCAAGAGCCTGTCCAGTACTGGCGCCAACCGCAACCAACAACGCGCTGAGATAAATCGTCAGGGGATCCATGCCAGACGTTATACACCACGGCTGCGGACGACGAGTGCCCCACTATTCGCAGATCGGCAGGACCTCGCCCTGAACTCAGGTCGCTGGCGTCGGCATCGCCGGATGGGCGCGGTTGGCCCAGGGATGGACACCCACAGATGGCCGCAGCGCCTCGTCTTCACCACGCGCCGGAACCAGCTCCACAGCGCCGGTCCCCCCGTGCGCGGCGGCCATGGCGGCATCGAGATTGCGGATTTCCAGGTTTCGCGAGGGGTCCGGCGGATCGAGATTGCGGAATACCAGGTTTCGCGGCCCGGAAACCGGCCTAATCGGCGCTTCTAGTCTGGTATTTCGCAATCTCGATCCGCCTGACACCCACACGCCACCGAACACACCCACGAGGAGCGGTGGGCGGGCATGGACTGGTTCGCGGCCGATGGCGGGCGGTGCCGCCAGTCACCGTCGCCGCTGGGGGTAAAGCCCCGTGGGAGTCAGCGCAGCGGGCGAGGTCAGTCCAGGGAAAGGTGCACGCGAATGGCAGCATCGACACGGGCCATGGCTACCGGGTCGAGCCTGCCGACGATCCGGTCGATACGGGAAACGGCCAGGGACCGAATGTGCTCGGCCTGAGCCGTCGATACACGCCGAAGGCCCGCCTCGGCGGGATCGACTTCGGCGTGGTACGGGCGTGGGCGACCGGCCGGGTCTACTGTCCCCGTCAGGGGAATCACCGTGATCGTGCCATAGCCGACCCGCACGGCAGCAGCGTTGGCGCCGTCGTTGCTCACGATGATTGCCGGGCGGGTCTTGCTCTGCTCGGCGCCTTCAGCGGGGTCGAACCGTGCCACCACGACCTGACCCCTGCGCAGGGGCAGCCGGTCCGGCGCATCTCGCGATGGAGGAGTCACACCAAGCTCTCGCCACTAGGCTCAATGCCATCGCCCGAGGCGGACTCCCACAGTGACTCGTCCTCGCTTCCCCGCCATCGGGCGAAGTCCTCGGCATAGTCGCGAGCCATGTCGCGCTCGCGCAACAGCTTCACTCCGGCGGACACCGCGGCCGATCGCGAAGAGTAGGTACCGTCCACAGTGACCCGTTCGAGGAACTGATAGTCAACGTCAGGGACGTTCACCGACATCTTCACACCGGCAATCCTACCCTGGGGAGGAATGCCCTAGGCCACCAGCACCAACCATGGGACGCGCATCGGGCGTTGCCCGCGAGAAGAGGATCCGGCCGCTGCCGGTCCCAGCCCGCCCATGTCCGCGGAACGCGGGGGACGTCATCGTGGGTGAGGTCTCGCGTACCTAGGCCTGGTCGGTGTCGCGCACCCTGCATTGAGTGCGAGGTTTGACCGACTTCGCGGCTCCGAGGACCTCGCCTAGGACCCAGAAGGCCCGCGAAACCTCGCTCCCGATTCGCCACACCTACGTCGCCGTCAGCGAAGCCTCACCCTGGATCCCGAAACCACGCTGAAGCCACGCATCGGAGTCAGTCCACGTGGTCGCTGATTGTGGGGATGCGCCGGCCAGGAGCGAGGTTGTCATGAGTGGAAGCGCTGCGACCGCGGAGCATCAGGCCTTGGGCGCTCGCCCGCGTGCCCACGGGACCGCCGCGTCACTACCCAGAAGGCCGCAGCCCGACGATGACGTTTCCCACCTCCTCAGCGGCGCCACGGATCTCGACACGTGGCTTCAGCAGTTCGCCTGGGAGAACCAACGGGCGAACAACGCGGTGACCCATGTCATCGCGGACGGCGATCGTGTCGCCGGGTACGCGGGCGGCGACGCCCGAAGAACCCGGCGCCGCTGTCGTCCGGTCGCAGGTAGATGAGGGCCACGCACCCAGACAGTTGACGCGCGGCGGCCAGGTCGGCATCGAGATTGCGGACTACCAGGTGTCGCGA
>JAISBQ010000186.1 GCA_031266115.1 Bifidobacteriaceae bacterium | reverse complement strand
GTGAAGCAATGGACGCCGAGGCGTGGCGGGCGTGGTGGAACGATCCTGAGGCGTTGTCCTACTACTTCATGGGTAAGGACAACATCACTTTCCATTCCCAGATTTGGCCAGCCGAGCTCCTGGCCTACAACGGTCAGGGCGCCGCCGGCGGCAGTCCTGGAGTCTTCGGCCATTTGAATCTGCCCACCGAGGTGGTGTCTTCGGAGTTCTTGACCATGGAAGGGCGTCAATTCTCCTCGTCACGCCGAGTGGTGGTCTACGTGCGGGACATGCTGGCGCGCTATCAACCGGATGCGTTGCGCTATTTCATAGCCGTGGCCGGGCCCGAATCCCAGGACGCGGATTTCACTTGGGAGGAATTCAAACGCCGCACCAACGATGAGTTGGTGGCCGGTTGGGGCAACCTGGTCAACCGCACCGTCAACCTGATACACAAGAATGTCGGCACCATTCCGCCGGCCGGGCCGCGCGCTGAGGCGGACGATGCCGTGCTGGCGGCCACGCAGGTGGCTTTCGGCGAGGTGGGGGACGCCATCGGCCGCAACCGACAGCGTGCCGGGATCAACGCGGCCATGAGGACGGTCAGCGAAGTCAACCGCTATCTGGCGGCGACGACACCGTGGAAGCTCGCCAAGGGGGACGAGGCGGACCGTGCCCGTATGCGCGATGTGTTGCATGTGGCCGCCCAAGCCGTCAGCGACTGCAACCGGCTGCTCGCCCCCTACCTGCCGCACGCTGCCCAAGAGGTGGACCGGGCGTTGGGGTTCGACCGGGTCTTTGGGGACCGGCCGGAACTCCAAGAGGTGACGGATTTGGACGATCCGACGCGCCGGTACCCGATCATCGCGGGGGACTACCGGTCCTCCCCCAAGTGGGGCCGTGAACCCATTCCGGCCGGCCAACCGGTCCCAGCGCCGGCGCCGGTCTTCACCAAGTTGGACGATTCGATAGTGGAGGCCGAACTCGAGCGGCTGCGCGATCAGGGCTGAGGCCTCCCACGTCAGAGAGCGAGCGGACGAGCCCGGACAGCCTTCACCACTGCCCCCAGGCCTTGGATTAAGGCCCGCAGATCCTCTTCGCTGAGCATCGCGATGATCTCGTCCTTCATGAGCGAAACAGAATTGAAGGCATCGCGCAGGCAGCGCCGGCCTTCGGGTGTGACCTCGGCGATCCGGCCGCGCGCGTCGCGGGGATCTGTGGTGCGTGTCACGCAGCCCGCCTGTTCCAACCGGTCCAACAGTCCCGAAACGGTGGCGCGGGAAACCCCAAGCGTCTCGGCCAAGTCGCTGGAACGGGTAGGACCGCCCAGGGTCAGTGCGCCCACCGTCTTGATCTGCTGCGGCGTCAGGGGCGTGGCGTGCCTGGTAGCGAGGTTGTAGCCGACCGCCACGGTATCGATCTCGTCGAACAGGCTGCACAGGTCATCCAACAGGTACTTCCTCGGCATCTGGCTCACGCGCGTGATCCTCCCATCAGGGCGCTGGCCGCCGCGCGGCCGACCCACGGGGGTCGAATGGCAAACCGGCGCCGGAGCATGTTCGCACACCAGCGATCTTCGCACTACCTTCACCAAGATAGTTAGCCCCGCGCTAATCAATGTGGTTTACTCCAAGCTAACCATCGATCTGGCCCAACCCTACCCCGAAAGGCAGCGCATGTTCCGCCTCGCCCGACTGTCCCTGCGCAACCGTGCCGTTGTCGCGCTCGCGACCATCGCCATCGTTGTCGGCGGCATCTTCAGTCTCGGATCCCTTAAGCAAGAGCTGATCCCGTCCCTCCAGTTGCCCATGGCCGGGGTGATCGCGACGTATCCGGGTGCCAGCGCCGCGATAGTCGAGGACCAGGTCGCCACGCCGGTGGAGGGGGCCATCCGGTCTGTGTCCGGCGTCGAATCGGTCGACACCACATCCATGGATTCGGCGGCCTTCGCGATGGTCGCCTTCCGTTTCGGTACAGACATGGATGTCGCCAACCAGCGCCTGACCACTGCGGTGAGTCGCCTCACAACCTCTTTGCCGGCCGAAGCGGAAACCAATGTGATTGTCGGGTCGATGGACGATTTCCCGATAGTCCAACTGGCGGTTTCCGTGGACGATAACGCTCCATCAACCTCTGGGGAAGGTCTTGCCCAGGCCGTTGAGGACACGCTGGTACCGCAGCTATCCCACCTACCCGGAGTGCGAACAGTCGATGTGTCGGGTTACGACGATCAGGTGGTCCAGGTGGCGCTCGACGCCGCGGCCATGACCGCGGCTGGCGTGCCGGCCACCGCCGTCGCGGACGTGCTGAAAAGCAACGGACTTGCTTTCCCGGCCGGCGCCATAACTGATGGTGATCAACAGCTGACCGCCCAGCTCGGCTCGCCACTGACATCCGTCGAGGAATTGGCGGCCCTACCGTTGGTGACTGATCCCTCCGCCGGTGCCGCGCCAGCGCCGCCCTCGGCTCCCGTTCTACTCGGTGACATAGCGACTGTGACACAAGCGGCGGGACCGTCAACGTCCTATTCGCGGATAGATGGCCGTCAGGCAGTGGCGATCGCTGTGACCAAGACGCCGGACGCCAACACGGTCGAGGTCTCACACGCCGTGGCCGATTCCGTCGAGGACTC
Organism: Bifidobacteriaceae bacterium; assembly: GCA_031266115.1. Taxonomy (GTDB): domain Bacteria; phylum Actinomycetota; class Actinomycetes; order Actinomycetales; family WQXJ01; genus JAIRRT01. Next base: position 1,990 of record JAISBQ010000186.1, on the reverse strand, counting down.
GGCCGGGCTGCTGGACACGGCGGGATTGCGGGTCGATGTGGCGTTCGATCAGGCGCCGTTCGTGGAGCAGTCGGTGCGCGGGCTGGCCGAAGAGGGAGTCCTCGGACTGACATTCGCGGTGGTGGTAATTCTGCTGTTCCTGTTCTCGATCCGGTCGACACTGATCAGCGCTGTCTCAATCCCGCTGTCCCTGTTGATCGCATTCGTCGCGATGCGGGCCACCGGCGAGACCCTCAATATGCTGACTTTGGCTGCTCTGACCATGGCGATCGGCCGGGTGGTAGACGATTCGATTGTTGTAATCGAGAACATCTCGCGCCATTTGACCTATGGCGAACCGAAGAAGAAAGCAATCCTTGGTGCCGTCAAGGAAGTGGCTGGGGCGATCACCGCGTCGACCGTCTGTACGGTGGCAGTATTCGCGCCGATGGCGTTTGTCGGCGGGATGGTCGGCGTACTCTTCCGGCCGTTCGCCTTGACTATTGTCATCGCGCTCGCGGCGTCCCTGGCGGTTGCACTCACCATCGTGCCCGTGCTGGCCTACTGGTTCCAGCGTTCCCCTGTCAGTATCGACGCGCTCGACAGGTCCGGGCAGCGCGCGGCGGCCGAGGCAAAGGAGCGGCGCGGCCTGTGGCAGCGGGCGTATGTGCCGACTCTGCGCGCCGCACTGGCGCATCCGGTGATCACCGTGCTCATCGCGGTGGCAGTGTTGGGTGGGACGCTCGCTCTAACGCCGCAACTGGACACCAACTTCCTGGGCGACATGGGCCAGGACACCGTCACTGTCACCGAGACGTTCGCTCCGGGGACGTCGCTGGACGCCCAAGACCGCGACGCCCGCCGGATCGAGGAAGCGCTCGGTTCGCTCGATACGGTGGCGATTGTCCAGACCACAGTTGGCGGGGGAAGTATGGCCGCGTTGGTGTCCACGTCTCCCCAGGCGACTTTCGCGCTGACCTTGACCGACGATGCCGATCCTGAAGCCGCGGAGGTGGCAATCCGGGAAGCGGTGGAGGGATTGGGCGGCGAGCGTTCAACCGGGATTTCTATCGGCGGCATGGCCGAATCGATCGCGTCGAGCACCATCGACCTGGTGATAACAGGCCCGGATGCGCAGTCCATCGCCGAGGCCGCGCGGGCGGTCGAGGACCGGGCTCGTACCATCGCGGGTGTGGTGGAGGCCACCAACAACCTGACCGAGGAAAGCCCGGGTATCCAGATCACGGTGGACCGGGTGGCGGCCGCCCAGATGGGAATGACGGAAACGGCTGTCGAGGGCATGGTGGCGGGTTTGATGACCCCCAGCACTATCGGTGCTTTGAACACGCCGGATGGACGCCTTGACGTCAAGCTGTCGCTCGGGGCGGCGCCGGTCAGTCTGGAGGAGCTGCGAGCGCTGCCGCTGGGCGCGGGTCCGGCGGGTGCGCTGACCGTGGGGAACATCGCCACAGTCGAAGAGGTCAGCACACCCGCCGCCCTGACCCGGGTGGATGGGCAGCGCAGCGCCACGGTGTCGGTGACACCCGAGACTCAAGACTTGGGATCGCTGTCGGGCCGGGTAACCGCCGCTGTGGACGAATTGGCACTGCCTGAGGGCGTGAACGTCGAGGTGGGCGGGGTGGTTGCGCAGCAGAATGAGGCGTTCTCAGACCTGGGTCTGGCGCTGATCCTGGCGATCGCGATCGTCTTCATCGTCATGGTGGCGACCTTCGGGTCCTTGCTCCAGCCATTCATCCTGTTGATTTCGATCCCGTTCGCGGCGACTGGTGCACTGGTGGCGTTGTTGGTCACCGGGACCGCGCTCGGCGTTCCGGCCCTGATCGGTGTGTTGCTGTTGGTGGGGATCGTGGTGAGCAACGCGATCGTCCTCATCGACTTAATCAATCAGTACCGGCGGCGTGGACGGGGTCTCGACCACGCGATCGTGGAGGGTTCGCGCCAACGCCTGCGTCCAATCGTGATGACGGCGCTCGCCACCATCTTTGCCCTC
>JAISBQ010000147.1 GCA_031266115.1 Bifidobacteriaceae bacterium | reverse complement strand
TGCCGCGGCAATCAAGTCGGTCAGCGTGCTGGTGTCGACCGCCTCGACCAGGCCGGCCGCGGCCATGTGCATCTTCTCGATCTGCTCAAGGACACCGGCCCAGGACACTCCGCTCCACCCGAGCATGGTCTCGGCGCCCGCGATCGCTGCCGTCAGTGGCGCGAGGCTTTCCGGTGTGTAGCGCGCGGGATCGGCCGTGAGCAGCGAGTATGTCCGAACGGCGAGTGCCAGGACTGGGATCGGGTCCTCGGATTCGGCGCTGACCACCACCGGAGCGGCCTGATTCAGCGCCTCGACCGAGATCCAGGTCTCGGTGCCTCCCAGCGCGGCCGGATCGAAGTAGCCCTCTACGGTGACGGTTTCACCCGGCATGATCGTCAGATAGTTGTCATCCAGCACCAACGGCAGGATCTGCTCGCCGTCCTCGTTCATGCCCGCGACCCTCGTCATGAACGCTGGAGCGTCGGTGGCGGTGTTCGTGATGGTGACGGCGATCTTCTCCCAGCCATCCTCGGCACGGGTGCCCGCGTGGGCCGCGCTGACCGACACCGTGGCCTGATCAAGACCCCTGAGGTCCTGGTAACGGCCGTAGTCGGACGGATTGGTCCAGTAGGTGTTGGAGGCGATCTCCTCGCCATCCACCCGAACGTGGGTCCGCAGCAGCCGCACCGCGCCTGCCGTCGGCGCCGCGGGCACTGTCAACGCGCGAGAAGCGGCGCCGGGCTCCCGCGTCGCCACCACCGATGCCGAGTCCACCAGTTGTCCGGCCAGGTTGAAGACCTCAACCTCGACCTGGGCGTCCGCCAATGTCGAATTGGTGGCGTTGGACAGGATCACCGAGTTATCACGGGGATCGAAGATCGCGTTCACCGGCTGATTCGCCGCGCGAATGCCATACCAGCCGGCGTTGAGGTCGTTGTAGTAATCGTAGGTTTGCCACACGGTGGACGGCCACGCCGACTGGCTCATCCACATGAGCATTCCGTTGCTGCCGCGCGCGTAGACCGCCTCGAACAGAGCCTTGTGGTTCTCGTAGTTGACTAGCTGGGACAGGTCTGAGAACTCTTTGGCCGAACTATAGGTTCCATAGGAGTTGGCGACATAGCTCAACCAGGCGTTGGCCCCTTGAGCGGAGTTACAGAAATCGTGCAGGCCCCACACTGAATCAATGGGCCACAGATGGTCCGGCCCGAACATCCGAGTCAGTGACTCGATGGTGGGAATGTTCGGCATCCCTCGTTCCGAATGCAAGGTCGCGCCAGTATTCTGGAAGTAATACCTTGGATTCTGAACTCCATAGGGTCCGAACCCGCTCACGGTTCCCGATGCCGAATGCGGGATATAGATGCGCGTTCCGTCCAGGTCTTCAGTGATCTGGCGCAGAGCGGTGTTCAGCGTGGCCGGAGGGTCGCCTTCGTTGCGTCCGCAATATAGGACGAGCGCTGCGTGATGCCGGTTGCGCTTCACCTTGTCCACCGCGTTGTCCATGAACATGGCCTCGTCGTTCGGATTTGGGCCATCGCCGGGATTGGCCAGCCAGAAATCGTCCCAGATGAGAATTCCCCAACGGTCTGCCGCCTCATAGAACGCTTCATCGCCCGTTTGACCCACCCAGTTGCGGACCATGTTGAGATTGGCCTCGGCGTGAAGGCGCATCTTGAGATCGTATCCAGCGGGGGTAACATCGAGGTTCTCATCCGGCAATCCCCAGTTGCCGCCACGCGAGACTATTCGCACACCGTTGCAATAGATGATGAGCGGCGATCCCGTAGAGTAGGTGAATTCGCGGATTCCTGCCTTGAACGTCTGAACATCGGACACAACGCCGCCCACCGCGGCCTCGACGGTGACATCGTAGAGCGGCTGGTCGCCATAGCCGTTGGGCCACCACAGGTCCGGGCCCGCCATGTGGATGGTCCCCGCCTCGACCTCCCGGACTTCACCGGGGGCAAGAGCGATCGGGGCGCTGGCGAACGCGTACCCACCCGGTTCGATTCTTCCCCGCACGATGACGTCCCTCACCTGGGCCGACGGGTTGGACGCCTCGGTGATCACCGTCACATCCGCGTCCGGTGCCGGATTGCCCTCAGCTGCCGAACCGCTCAAGTCCACGCTGGCCCATGAGTTGGCCAGGGTCACATCATCCGAATAGGACAGGTAGACGTCGTCGTAGATACCGATGTTGCGGCCGCGCACCGTGGGAACCCAGTCCCATCCGACGGAGGCGTGGATGGTCGGGTTGTCCGCACCGAGAGCGCCGCCGTTGCCACCGGCGCTGGCGAGCGTCTGGACGGTGACTGCGCCGGGTGTCTCGTTCTTATGGATCAGGACGGCCAGGTAGTTGTCCTGGCCGTATTGCGCGAGGGAAGTGATGTCGAACTTGCCGCGCGTGAACGCCCCGTCGATCCGGCCCACCTGCGAGCCGTTGAACCAGATGTCCGCCTTCCAGTTGATGGCCTCGAAGTTCAGCCAGGTCCGTTTGCCTTCCTGGGCCGCGGGGATAGTGAATTCGTTTCTATACCAGTAATCGGCGGTGAAGTACTTATCCGAAATCTGGAGCTGGTAGTCCGAGAATTCTGGATCCACCACCGCCCCGGCTTCGATATAGCTCGTGAGGACGGTGCCGGGAACTACCGCGGGAACCCAAGTACCGGTGTCGACTCCGGCGCCAGACAGCCGCGCCCCGGAGCCCTCCACCTCGCTAGCGCGATGGACCACCCAGTGTCCGCCGGTCAAGTATTGGCGGCCGTCCGCGGTGGGGCCAGGTGGAGCTGGCAGAGAGTATTCCACACCGCCGGTCCCGAGGATCTCGAACTCTTGAAGCGCGAACCGCGAACTGCTGGAGGTAGCGAGGTTCAGCCTGATGTAGCGGGCATCCGTGGCGGTGAAGGCGACGTTTTCGGTTCCGCCCACTCCGTGGGTCGTGGAGTAGACACGCGACCAGGTGTCCCCGTCCGGTGAAGAATCGATGCTGTAGTCGACGGCAAAATTGGTCAGATGCCAGAACAGGGTGGCGCCCGAGATGTCGCTCGGTCCACCGAGATCCACCACCAGCGACTGGGTCGAGGCGCCGGAGGCCAACCATTGGGAGTCGAAAACATCGACGTAGGGGACGATGGTCTCGCCATCGGCGTCGAAGAGATCGAACTCGCTGAGCTGGATTCGGCTATCTCCGGCGTTGGTGGCAATGTTGAGGCGGTAATAGCGGTAAGACCCGGGGTTGGCGATGGTATAGGTGTTGGCCGCGTAGCGCGCCGCCCAGGTCTCTCCTGTGCGCGTATCGAGCGTGGCAAAAGTCTGTCCATCGTTGGAACCCTGCACGGTGAAGTTGCGTGGGTCGCGGGAGGGTTGGTCGTTGCCGGCGCTGATCGCGTAGGTCACGGCCGTGCTCCCGGCGGCCAAGCGCACCTGAAGCCAGGAGGGGACCGTGAAGGTCAACCACTTGGTCGCGGTGGTCTTATCGAAGGCCTCGGCTGGGGATTCGCCTGAGGGGGAATCCCCAGCCGAATCCGAATACTCGATCCCTGCGGTATCGGGGCCCGTAGCGGGCCGCACAACGGTGTTGCCGCCCGGATCAAGGATGTTCCAATCGCCGAGTTGGAGGCGGGGTGTGGAGGGGTAGACCGGATCGTTGTCCCAGCCGGGATCCCCACGGTTGCCCGTGATCGCCAAGCGGTAGTAGCTGTAGGTTCCGGTCTGGGCGGGAGTGAAGGTGGCCAGGGTAGTGCGGCCGTTGGGCAGTTCTGGCCCGCGGGTGTCGAGCACGGTCCAGGCGACCCCGTCAAGCGAACCCAACAGGCTCCAGCCCGAAGGGTCGCGCAGGTTATCGTCATTGGCCGTGGTGATGGTGTAAGTGCCTATCGGCCGTGCCTGCGGCAAGTGAATCTGCACCCACGCGGCAGTGACATAGCTCAGCCATTTCGATGACCCCACGCCGTCGAACAGCAGAGGCAGCGACTCGGCCACCGGGCTGTCGATGGCCTTGGCCCGGTAGGAAGGATTGGCCGTGGACTCGATAAGGGTTTGTTCGCCCGCTGTATCCCAGTGCAGATCGAACTCGGCCAGCTGCAGCGAATCCGTCGCACCGTTGTTCGCGGTCACGGTCAGCCGGTAGAACTCGTAGTTTCCGGGGACCGTGAGGGGGAACACCCGTGTGGCACGCCGCGCCGGGAAGGTGTGATCGGACTGGCTGTCGAGTGCGGTCCAGGCGGATCCATCCGCCGACCCTTCCAGTCTCCAGTCCTTCGGGTCGCTGGCCGGCTGGTTGTCCGCGGAGGTCAGAGAATAGGCGACAGCGGTGCCGGCCCTGGGCAGGCGGACCCGGAGCCAGGCCGCGGACCGGTTCAGATAGACCTTGGTCCGCTCCATGCGATCGAACGCC
>JAISBQ010000142.1 GCA_031266115.1 Bifidobacteriaceae bacterium | reverse complement strand
CGCCCTGGTCGTTGAGGCCGACGGCTTCCACCAGCACGTACTCGCCGCCGATTTGGTCCGGCAGCACCGCCTCGTGCCGCAACACTCCGCCCGCATCGCTCAGAACGTCCTCGCCGAGGATCTCACGCGATGACCCGTCCGCCTCGATCACGGTGACGGTGACCTGAGAGTTCCCAGAGAAGCCGTTGGCCGGCACGACGGCGCCCTGAGCTTCCCCGCCTCTTCCCGCAGCGTTGTCGGCGTCCGGTTCCTCGCCAGCCGACCGCGCAGCAATGCCCATACACCCCATCGTCCTATTCGTCCCCATTTGTCGGCGGCGGCTCGGGGCACCCCTCTCGCCGCTTGGGTTCCGGTGCGCGAAGCGGGCGCACCCCGAGAGCGGTCCCGAGCAACCCGACAACTCCCAACGCCCAGGCCCAATAGACAACGTCTCCAGCTGGCGAGAAAAATGGCAGAGTGACGGCGGTAGTAGCGGCGACGGCATAGGCCACGGTCACCCACACAGGAGCGACGCGACCTATGGTCAGGTTTACCATCACCAACAAGACACCCACCGGCGGCGCGATTTCCTTCGACCAGCCGTAGACACCACTCCCGAAGCCAAGCAGATCCGAAGCAGCCCAAAGGACAAAGACAAGGAAACCGGCGACCACTGTCGCCAGAACCCCGACAATCACGGAAACGATTCTGAGGTCCGTATGCTCCCACCGCTCCGGCCAATCAGCATCGCCCAGCTTCTGCCGGTGCCCGGGCCAATCCGCTCGGCCAGTCCCGGCGGCGCGCCCGGCGCCACCAGCACCTCCGTCCGCAGTCGCTGTGTTCGCGGTGCTCGCAACGTCATCGGCTTCCCCGCCGCCCGTTCGTGACTCGATATCCATACGTCCCACAGTCCTGTTAGCCCGCGTTCGCGGGCGGCGGCGGCCCCGGTCGGCCCTTGCGCTGCTCGGTAACCGGCGGACGGACCGAACGCATCCCAAAGGCAGTACCCAGAAGCCCGACAATCCCCAGCACCCACGACCACACAAGGGCCCCAGGCAGACCATGACGACCCATCGAGTACAGAAACGGCAGATTGACGACGGCAGTCGCGACGACGGCGTAGACCACGATCACCCACGCAGGAGCGAGACGGGCGATCGCCAGGTTGAACACCACAAACAGGAAGCCCAAAACCGGTATGAGCTCTATCAGCCCGCCGAAGTCACCATTCGCGGACGGCCCGAGTGACGAAACAACCCAGAGGGAGAAGACCAGGAAGCCGGCACCCAGGGTCGCCAGCACACCGACAAGAAGCGAAACGAACCTGAACCCCACACCCGGGTGCCTCTCCCAACCATCGTGCTCGTCGGACCCGCCAGCATCATCGTCTTTCCGGTCGGATTGTCCAGATCCGTCAGGGTCGCGATCCGAGCCAGCAGTTGCCCCGTCCCCGGTGGCCCATGCCACCCAATGGGTCAGGCCGGGCACGGCACCTGGAAGACCCCACACGACGCATGACGCGCTCCAGCCCAACACACCGGAACGTCTCCCCTGTCCGAGCCAACGCGCTAGCATGCTCGTCGGAAACTCCGTCCACCCACGAGTCATCACGTCAACCGCCCGCCCGGAACACATGTCACGATACGGCCTCCCGCGCGTGTTGTCCCGTCCGCCTGCTCAGGCGACCGCGCGCGTGTCGCGCGCACAAGGCCGATCCCACGGCGACCAACACCAGACTGAAGCCAGCGACCGGTGCACTGGATGTGCCTGTTCGCTCCAAAGCACTGGCAGGAGAAACCGCAGGACCTTCCTGGCGATCAGACGATCCCACCGCGCCGGGTGTTGGGCTCTGGCTCGTAGCGCTCGTCGGCTCCGGCCCCGGGGCGCCCTTCACCGCACCGGCCTGCCTCGCTTGGACCACACACCCGGCATCAGTGGTCGCTTCGAGGAACGTGTTCCCATAGGCCATGCCACCCTGCTCGTTGCGACCGACGACTTCCACTAGCACGTAGTCGCCGCCGATCTCTTCCGGCAGCATCACCTCGTGCCGCACAATTCCGCCAGCGTCGCTCAACACGTCGGCCTCGACGATCTCACGCGACGATCCGTCCGCCGCGATTGCGGAAACGGCCACCCTGACCGCGGACCCTGCGGAGAAGCCATTGGCCGACAATGGGACCGCCTCTCCCGGCACCACTGCGCCGCACTTGGTCCCCTCGAAATCGTCGGACATTTTATGGTCGGCGTACAGGTCCACGAAAGTGGTGGAGCGCACGGCCTCGACGGCGTCCGCCGGATACTCGGCCAACACACCGTCCGGATCATCCACGACCCCGGCGAACGCGGTCTCACCCAAGTCAGCGTCCGCCTTGTCCACGTCCTTCGCCGTCACACGAATCGAACTGGCGGACCTGAGACCAGCCGACTTGTTACTCGCCTCAAGCAGAACATCGTCAACGGCCTGCGCGTACAAGCCCATGCCCTTCCCATTCGGATGGAAACTACCTGACCCAATGGGAGTGTCACCGAAATCAGTTGTATCCCGCCCGATTCCCACCCCGTTGACCGCAGGGTCGAGTGAGCACACACCGCGTCCCACGAAATAGCCCCGCGTGTCCGCCACCAACAAGCCCGACTTCGGGGCCTGCGCGAGGATGATACCCGCCATGGTGTCCGATAGGTCATTGACCCAATAGACCTCTTTGGCGCCGAACCATTGATGCACGCCACCACAGTTCCCCTCCGCCATCCACCCGTCGAATAGCCGTGGATAAGTTGTGACCACCACCTGCGTGTCGGCGCTCACCCGCGCCCGGATTGCCGAGTACACGCCGTCCAATTCGTTGTTCATCAACGCCAAACGGATCCTCATCCAGTCCGTCAACGCCACACCCGTCGCCCCGAATTCCTCGCTCAAGCAGTTCCAAACAGAGCATTTGGTCAATATGGGTGCGAAACCAGCGTCGTTCCCGCCGAGGGAAAGAGTCACCAGGTCCACATCCGGGGTCAACCAGTCGAGTTGCAACTCGTTGCTCACCACAGGGCCGTCATCTTTGATCATGCCTAAGCCCCTGGTCCATTGTTTGGTCTGCCTGTGGGAGTCGAAGTTGGGGATCGTGGCGCCCGAACAGGCCTGGAAGTTGAACTCCCCGACAGGGTCGCCCGTGTAGTGCTCCTTATAGCGTCCATACGCCTCCTCGTACACTTTCCGCGCCCAGTTGCCCTTCGACCGGTGGCACATGAAAGCGATGTCCGCCCTCGACTCCTCGCAGACCTCGTCTTGCATTCCTCCGAAGCGCCCACCCTTGCCATTGGGGCACATCTTCTGGTTGATGTACTCCGGGTTGCCCTCCCCGGCCGCGTACGAGTCCCCCAACGCCACATGCTCGAACACCGGCAGCTTCACATCGAACTCCCAGAACACTTGCGTCGTAAGACGCCCGTCGGTGTACTGGACCCCGACCCTGGCGACATAGTGCCCCACCTTCCGATCCGGCACCACCACCGACCAGTTCCCGATCGCGTCCACCCGCGCCCGATACGACACGCCCAACAGATCCACATCCACCCGGTCGATGTAGCTCGGCTTCGTCGACCCGATGCCGCTCGTCAACCTCACCGGGTCCGCCACCATCACACACGCCTCCCCGGTCGCCACCGCGATCAAGCCCAAAGAACCACCACAAGACGAGCCGCTCCCCACCGCGAAAGTCCTCGCCTTCGGGCTGGAAGCAGCGTGCGCGAGCGCCTGCAACGTCTGCGAGGACGCGGTCGCCTGCCCGTCCGACAACATCAGCAGGTAATTGTCGCCCTCCCGGCCGTTGACCAAGCCCAGGGCGAGGGAGACGGCCGCGTTGAAGTTCGTGCCCGTGCCGACGGGGTGGCGCTCGTACTGCCCCACCATCCCCACCGTCAGCGAAGAGGCGACAGTGTCGAACGCCGGGACCACCTCCGGCTTGCTGGGGTCCTCTGGGTCTTGCTCGTGGTGGGCCGGCGAGACGAAATAGTCGCCCACCCGTGTCATCGACGCGGCGACCGCGTCCGTCCCGAACGCGATGATCGCGACGTTGATCCGCGACCCCATGTTCTCGAACCCCCGGAACTCCGCGTTCAAAGACGTGATCGCCGAGATCTCACAGTCCAGGATGTCCCCGACACGGCCGTCGAGGTTGTAATCGTCCAACGAGTCGCGGGCGCCGTCGCCGTTGCAGTCCATGCCGCTCGGATACGTGGTCGAACTCGACACGTCGACCAGGAACACCACGTTCACGTCCTGCTCGTCACCGCGCTGCAACCGCACAGACCCCCTGAACTCCACGTCGCCGGGCTCGACCGAGCGGCCCGCGAGCGGCCAATACCGGTCGATCGTGGGGGCCGGGACATCCGGGGACGCCCCAGGACCGGGGGAGACCGCGGGGCTCGGATCAGCCCCGACAGCACGGTCGGCCATGTTCGGGACCACCAAGAACGCTCCCAGCCCCAGTACCGCCGCGCACGCCACGCCCAGGGTTCTCTTGACACTCATCGCAACTGCCTTCCTCAGAAACCTTGGATGGCTCACGGCTCACGCCGCCGCGCGCCACAGGATCAGAGGGCTCGCTCACATCGTAGCAGCGACCAGCACGGCTTGAGCCCCGGCGACCCTCCCCGCGGCACGCCGCAAATCGCCGATGCCGCCTACCAGCACGCGCTCACCAAAGTCAGGCATAGGAACCGATTCTGGTTAGGGCAGTGACGACACACCCGATGCCGCTAAACCAACCCCGTCGCGCGCGTCGGCTTGGCCGCGATGCCCGGGACAGGGATCAGGCCCGTGTCCCCGCGGGGATGTCGGGGGTCGTCGGAGTTGGCCTCCGGGGCGGCCCGGGCGTTGATCGCTACACAAT
>JAISBQ010000135.1 GCA_031266115.1 Bifidobacteriaceae bacterium | reverse complement strand
AGGAAAGCCCTCCGCGCGACCAGACCACCACCGACATCGACGATGCCGTTCGCGACGCCGACGTGGTCTTTAGCGCCATCCGTGTGGGCGGGACGGCCGGGCGGGTCGCGGACGAGCAGGTGGCCCTCGACCTCGGCGTCCTCGGGCAGGAGACCGTCGGTCCGGGGGGCCTGGCCTACACCATGCGGACCGTGCCGATCATGGTCCAGATCGCCCGGCGGGTTGCCCGCCTCGCCCCGAACGCCTGGTTCGTCAACTTCACCAATCCGGCCGGTGCAGTGACCGAGGCGATCGCGCCCGTGCTGCCGGGCCGTGTGGTCGGCATATGCGACACCCCGATTGGGCTCGTCAAACGGGCGGCGAGGGCGGTGGGGATGGTGGGAGCGCCATCGTCGGTTGACTACGTGGGACTCAACCACCTGGGGTGGTTGCGGGGATTCACCGACGATGCCGGTCCTCGCCTCGGCGATGTCTTGGCCAGCGACGCGGCACTCGGCTCCATCGAAGAGGCGCGGCTCATGGGCCTGGATTGGGTGCGTGGGCTCGGGGCGCTGCCGAACGAGTATCTGTACTACTACTACTGTGCGCGCGAAGCGGTGGCCCGGGCGCGGGTGGGCGGCGCGACACGCGGTGAGTTCCTCGCCCGCCAGCAGGGCGAGTTCTACCGAGACGCGGCACGCGACCCGGCAGCGGCCTCCGGCGCGTGGACGGCGACGCGTGAGGCACGCGAGGCGACCTATATGGCCGAGGCTCGCGAGGCGAATGAGGCACGCGAGGTCAAGGACCTGGGCGGTGGCTATCAGCAGGTGGCGTTGGAACTGATCGCGGCGCTCGCCGGAGGCCCGACGGCAGAGTTGATCCTCAATGTCCCGGCCGGCGGGCTGATCCCGGGGCTCGGTGAGGGCGCCGTGGTGGAGATACCGTGCACCGTCGATGCCTCAGGCGTCCACCCGAGGCCGGTGGCCCCGGTGAGCGGGCACATGCTCGGGCTGATTCAGTCGGTCAAGGCGGCCGAGCAACTCGCGATCCAGGCAGGGCTCACCGGCAGCCGCGCGGCAGCATGGCAGGCGTTCGCGGTCCATCCGCTCGTGGATTCGATCGCCGTGGGACGGGCGTTGCTCGACGGATACGCCCACGCACATCCCGAGTTGCGCCACCTGGGAGGCGCGCACACCGTGTGATCAAGGCATCACGGGAACCCCATGCAGGCGCCTTGTGCCCGGCGATGGAGCGGTGACAGACTGGGCGGCTGCTAGCTTTCACACCTCCCAGGCGGGGGAAGCCGGTCGAAGTCCGGCGCTGACCCGCAGCGGTAGGTCACCCCTGAGCCACCGATCCGCCCCGCGAGGTCCGTGGCTCAGGAGCGACAAGCCCGAATGCCCGCCTGGGTGGGGCGTTTCGGTAGTCCGTCGAGGTCTGCGGAGGAACGAGGTGGCGCCCGCCGCCCACACCTTCGCCGGTCGCCCACTTGAAAGGCATGTTCCCGTGCGAAGTCCACGCCACGTCGCGGCCAGTGTCGCCGCCATCTTGACCATCAGTATTGCCCCGCTGGCCGGTGCCGCGGCCGCCCCTCCCCCACCATCCGGCCCACGGATCCATGGCGCCGCCTGCACCACCGATGCCGGTGTCACCGTGGCAGTCGATTTCACACCGATCCTCGACGTCGTCGATATCCGCTGCGCCACCCCGGGTCCGTCCATAGGAGACGCGTTCACCTCGACCGGATTCGTCACCGACTCCCCGATCTTCGCCAGTGTGGTGGACGGGGTGGCGGCGATCTGGGCGGACGATGTCGCTCCCGCCTATTGGTCCCTGCGCACCTCCACGCAAGACGGCACCCCTGCTGGGCCCGCGGCAACCGAATGGGTCTATGCCAATGAAGGCCTGGCCGCAGGCCCCACCACGGCTGGTCAGGCGTACCTGCTGGAGTACATCCCGCGGGACACCGCGACGGGAGCAGACCTGAAGACCGGGCCGGTTGTCCCTCTCGCGCAAGTCCGTGCCCACACCGTGGCTGAGGCTCCCGCGAGGCTCGAATACCAGGTGGGGTCGCCTGACGCCCAACTGGCGGCCGGCTGGCTGGCCGGTCAACTCGACGCTGGCGGCGGCGTGCTGCCTGGCTCGTCGGGGACTGACTGGGGCCTGACCATCGACGCGATGGCCGCTCTCGCCGCCACCGGTGTGGGGAAGGATCAGTTTGAGGCGGCGGCCGAGGCTCTGTACCAGTCCGGGGATGCTTACGTGGGTGCCCGGAGCGCCGCGGCGTCCTCCTGGCCCACCATCGCGAAAACCGTCTGGGCGCTCGGGATAGCCGGTCTGGATCCCACTCGCTTCCCCGTGGCCGGCGCGGCGCCACGCGACCTGGTGGCCGACCTGCGTTCCACCATCGCCGAGACCGGTGAGTTCGCCACGTCCGGGTTTCCGTTCACCTGGTCGCTGGGCATCCTGGCGCTCGCCGGCACTGGCGATGGTGCCCCGGTCCGCGCCGTCACTTGGCTGGAATCGTGGCAGTGCCGGGATGCCACGCACACGGATGCGGGCTCCTACGGCTGGTCTGACGACTGTTCAGCCGCCGATCCCGACACCACGGCGCTCGTAATCCAGGCGCTCGCCGCCGCGGGGGTGGCTCACACTGATCCTGCCATCGCTGACGCGGCGAGGTGGCTGGTGACCAAGCAGGACGCGGCGGGTGGCTTCGCCTCATCCTTCGGCGGCCCCAATGCCAACACGACCGGCCTGGCGAGCGGGGCACTGCACATTCTTGCCAACGATGACGGCGAATCACCCGCCGCCGCGGCCGTCGCCCTCGCCGCCACGTATGTCGCAGCGCTCCAGGTCACCTCGGCGACGGTGGCCGCGCACCCGAGCACGTTGAGGACCGGCGATACGGGCGCCATCGCTGTCGACGCCGACGGCCTGGCCGACGCCGTCGATGTGAGTATCGATGCGGTGAACGTGGACCAGTTCCGCCGGGCGACGGCCCAGGCGGTCTTCGCCCTATCCAGTCCCAGCCTCGGTGGTCTTCGCCCCCCGACGCTCCCCGCCGAGGTCCCAGAACCGGGAGACGACCCGAGTAGCGGGCCAAGCGATGGCCCCACGGGGAACCCGAGCGACGGGCCCACCGGGAACCCGAGCGACGGCCCCAGCGGAACCCCCAATGACGACCCCAGCGCGCCACCCAGCAGCGGCCCAGGGCAAGACCCAGCCATCACGCCTCCGCCCCCGGCCCCGCCGGCGCCGGCTCCAGCTCCCGCGCCGGTGGACCTCCAGGCCGCGACGGTCCGGGTGTCCGATGTCGCCTGGACCGGCACACGGATCACCAGGGGATTCACGGTGACCGTCAACGGCACCCGGCTGCGTGAGGGCATCGATTACACGGCGAGTGCTACGAAGACCAACACGGCGATCGGCAAAGGCCGGATCCGTCTCGACTCCAAGGGCACGGCCTACACCGGTAGCGTCACGGCGACCTTCCGGATTGTTCCCAAGGCTGTCACGCTCACCAAGGTCGCCGCCGGGCACCGCCAGGTGACGGCATCGTGGAAGAAGGCAGCAAAGGCGCAGAAGATCACCGCCTATCAGCTTCGGTACCGCGTCAAAGGCAAGACACACTGGTCCACAGTCAAGGCCGTGAAACCCACCGCGGCGTCCGCAACCATCGCCGCACTCGCCCGCGGCAAGGCCTACCAGGTCCGCATACGTGCCTACAAGCGTGTGGGCGCGGCCACGTACATCTCGCCGTGGTCGGCAGTCACGACGTCGAAGAGAACCACATGACTCGTGCGGCATCGGCGTGGGCGCGCGCGGCCGCCCTGGCCGGGGTCGCAATCCTCGCGGGGGCGGGAATCGTGGCCGGCCTGGACGCTCCCGCGGTTGCGGCGAGCGCCCGCCCAGGCGTCTGCACCACGGACGATACCGGTGCCGTCACCCTGGTGATCGACTACCACGACCTGGGCGCCGATACCGAGACCTACTGTGTGACCGGCCTGGCCACCTCAGCTGTGGGGGCCGACGTGCTCACCGCTGCGGGCGTCGCCACCCAAGGGACAGTTCACGACGGCCCGAGCTTTGTCTGCCGGGTCCAGGGCTATCCGGCCCCCACGCAAACGCTCGCCATCCCGGGGAACCCGTCCTACACCGAGACCTGCACCACCACGCCACCCACCACCGCGCACTGGTCCTACTGGTGGGCGGCCGAGGGCGAGTCAACCTGGACCTATGCCACGCGGGGACTGGCCGCGAGCCGGGTCAAGCCCGGGGGTTTCGAGGGATGGTCCTTTTCGCTCGGCGCATCCGGTTCCGACGCCGTCCCGCCGCGGACCACACCCGAGCGCGTCGCCGCGCCGCCGTCCGCGCGCCCCGGCGATCAGCAGGCGGCCGGATCTTCTGGAGTGGACACGGGGTCGAGTGGCGGCGCTCCCGGCGGCGACGCCGGCGCTGGCGACCGAGGCTCTCCGGGCAGCCCCCAGGGCGCGCCGTCCGGGACGGGATCCGGCACCAGTGGTTCACGCGCCGGCAAGACGAGCGGTGCGGCCACGCCCAAGGCCACCACGAGCGGCAAGGCCAGCGCCAGAAGCAGAACCAATGCCAACGGCAAGGATTCGTCTGCCGGCGAGGTGTCGGATGATCGCGAGTCTCCTGCCGCTGAGTCGCGCACCTCGCGCGGCAAGTCCGCGCTGGGACCGGGCACCACGTCGCCAGACGACGCCGACACGAACGCGTCGGCACGTCAGGGCGCTTCAGGGGCAGCCCGATCAGGCCAGACAGAGGCGACCTCAGCGAACACCGGTGGTGGCTCGGGCGCCGGCCGGCAGGTTCCCACGTCTGGCCGTGTGGGGGCACGTGCACCGGCCGGTACCCCGCATGAGGAGCCGACGGGTGGCCCCGACGGTGAGTCCACCACACGGAACGAGGACGCACGCCAGGGCGAGTGGACAACAGAAAGTCCGGGGGCGCCATCGTCGGGGGGGCAAGGATCTGACGATGCGGCGGCCGGCCAGAGCGGCGGACCCGGCCCGTGGGGCACGGCACTCGGCGCGGCGGCGGTCCTGGCGATGGCGCTGGCGGGCGCGACCGCGGCGACCCAGGCGAAGCACCGGCGGAAACGCGCCGCGGGGCGCCACTCACCATGACGACTCAAGGACCCAGCGCTGATGTATCCGCGTCCCAGCGGCGCCTGAGACGCCCGCTGGACGGTGCGTCGATACGCGACATGGGGCCGCCAAGCAGCGAGGTCAAAGGCCGCCCGACCGCAGTCCGCCCCGACGCCAGGGCGACATATGGCTCAGCACGGTCGGCAACGGATCACCGATCGGTTCGGCCCGGCCGTGCGCTCAGGCGGCGTGAGCGCACGCTCCATCCGGGGGCATGGTGGGTGTGGGCCCTGGGGCTAGCGGTCGCGGCCGCGCGGACCACCAACCCGCTGGTCCTTGGCCTGCTGATTGCCGCAGTCTGCCTGGTGGTGGCCCTGCGACGGGCGGACACCCCGTGGGCGCGGGCGTTTCGGCTGTACGCGGTGCTGGGGGCGACCATCGTGGCTCTGCGCACAGCGTTCCGGATTGTGTTTGCCGGCGGCGGACCCACCGTGCTGTTCACTCTGCCCCGGCTCGCCATGCCCGAATCGTTGGGCGGGGTCTCGTGTGGGGGGCCGGTCTCGGCCGAGGCGCTGGCCTCCGGGTTCTACGGTGGGCTGCAGTTAGCGACGATGGTTGTGTGTGTGGGAGCGGCCAACGCCCTGGCCAACCCGAAGCGGCTCCTGGCGGCGGTGCCGGGAGCGTTGGAAGAACTCGGTGCCGTGTTGACCGTGGCCGTGTCCGTGTTCCCTCAGTTGGCACAGTCCGTGGAACGGGTGAACCGGGCGCGGGCTTTGCGGGGCGGCGCCGGTGGACGATGGCGGGTGGTCCGCCAGGTGCTCATGCCCGTCCTCGTCGACGCCCTGGACCGGTCCGTCGAGTTGGCTGCCGCCATGGATGCCCGTGGCTACGGCCGACGCGCCGCGTTGACGACGGTTCACCGGCGGGTCACCACTGGAATCCTTCTCACCGCGGTGGGCGCGCTCGCGGTCAGTGCCTACGCGCTACTTGACACCTCTGGCACCTCTGCGTGGGTGGGCGGACCGCTGCTCGCCAGCGGGGCCGGACTGGCCTGCGTGGGTCTGTGGGCGGCTGGCCGGCGAAGCGTCTCGTCTCGCTACCGGCCAGACCCGTGGGGATGGCTCGAATGGGTCGCGGCTGCGAGTGGGATCGCGGCAGCCGCCATCCTGGCGCGGTGCGCCGCCACGGACCCGGTGATGATGTTCCCGGCTCCGATCCCCCAGGCGTGGCCAGCCGTGACCGGTGCCGTGGTGCTGGCCGGAGCGATCGCCGCGCTACCGGGAATCGCGGCTCCTCCCCCGCCCCTGTCGACATCGCGAGGCGCGCCATGATCCGGTTCACCGATGTCACCATCCGGTACGCCGGCGCTCACGCCCCGGTGGTGCGCGATGTCACGCTCCACGTCGGCGAGGGGGAGTTTGCGCTGGTGACCGGCACCACAGGGTGTGGCAAGTCGACTCTCCTCGGCGCTGCCTCAGGCCACGTTCCCCATTTCACCGGCGGCACGGTGTCCGGACAGGTCACTGTGGGGGGTCTCGATACCCGTGACCACCGCCCCCGCGACCTCGCGCACATCGTCGGTGTGGTGCGTCAAGACCCGCTCGCCGGCTTCGTCGCAGACACCGTCGAGGGCGAGCTCGCCTATGGCATGGAGCGCCTCGGGGTGCCGCCGCGTACCATGCGCACCCGGGTCGAGGAAACACTGGACCTGCTGGGGATAGCCGATCTGCGCCATCGGACGGTGCACACGCTGTCAGGCGGACAAGCCCAGCGCGCGGCGATCGCCGCGGTCTTGGCGGCGGGCGCGCGCATTCTCATCCTCGACGAACCCACCAGCGCCCTGGATCCTGGCTCCACCGAGGAGGTGCTCGCAGCGGTGCTTCGCTTGGTCCACGACACGGGTGTCACCGCTCTGGTGGCCGAGCACCGGCTGGAGCGCGTGCTCGACTATGCCGATCGGTTGGTCGTGGTGGAGGCCGGCCGCGTGCGCAGCGGTCCTCCCGCCGACCTCATCGCCCATGCTCCTCTTGCCCCGCCGGTGGTCGAGTTGGGGCGCCTGGAGGGGTGGCATCCCCTGCCACTGTCGGTCCGCGACGCCCGACGGGCCGCCACCCGCAGTGGTCTTCCTGCTCGTCTCGCCGCGACCATGCCTCGCCAGCCCGCCGCCGACGCCGGTTCCCTCCCGGGCGCAGACCGCGACGCCCACGGCGAGGGGCTTGTGGCGCGGGGCATCGATGTGGACTACGGGCCGGTCAGGGCCGTGCGGGGCGCGACGTTCCGCCTCCCAGCCGGCCGGGTCACTGCGCTCATGGGACGCAACGGATCCGGGAAATCGTCGCTGCTGTGGGCGCTCGCCGGCGCGCGGACACCGAGCGCCGGAACATGGTCCGTCAACGGGGTGAGGCTGAACGGAACGGGGCGCGCGGCGATGCTTGCGGCCGTGCGCCTAGTCCCACAGGAGGCATCCGACTTGCTGTACCTCGACACTGTCGAGGCCGAGTGCGCCGAGGCCGACACGGCATGCAGGTCCACTGCGGGAACATGCCGTCGCATTCTCGATCGCATGGTGCCCGGAATCGACCCCGCGATGCATCCGCGAGACCTGTCCGAGGGTCAACGGGTTGCCCTGGTCCTCGCCATCCAAACCGCAGCGAACGCACCGGTCCTGTTGTTGGACGAGCCGACACGGGGTCTCGACTATGTCGCCAAGGCCGCCCTTACCGCGGCGTTGACCCGACTGGCGGCGGGGGGCCGGGCTATCTGCGTGGCCACCCACGATGTCGAATTCGCGGCCGGTGTGGCCGAGCGGGCACTGGTGATGGCGGCCGGGGAGGTGATCGCCGAGGGACCGGCCGCCGAGGTTCTCGCCGGATCCACGGTGTTCGCCCCGCAGGTCGCCAAGGTGGTCGCCCCGGCCCAGGCGCTCACGGTCGCCGAGGTCGCTGCTGCCCTGAGACCCCGTGTGGCATCGTCGGATGGTGCCCCGTGAGCCGGCGGGGGGTGCGGGTGTGCGAACTCGACGCGGTGCCGGTTGGCCGCAGGGCCGGCATCGTCCTTGGGATCGCCAGCGCGGCGGGGGCGTGGATGTTCGCCTGGCCGCTCATCATGCCGCCGTCTCCGGGGGGTACCGGGCATGGGATGGACGCGCCGTTCGCGTTTGTGGCGATCCTGCCGGTGATTGTGGCGCTCGTGCTTGCGCAGCTCAGCGAGGGCGGGCTGGATGCCAAAGCGGTGGCGATTTTGGGACTGCTCAGCGCCGTGAACGCCGCGTTGCGTCCACTCGGCGCAGGCACTGGTGGGGTCGAGACGGTGTTTTTCCTGCTCATCCTCGCCGGCAGGGTGTTCGGGCCAGGGTTCGGGTTCACGCTGGGATGTACCTCGCTGCTGGCTTCAGCCCTCATCACGGCTGGGGTCGGACCCGGGCTGCCGTTCCAGAGGCTCGCCGCGGCGTGGGTGGGGATGGGGGCGGGGCTCCTGCCGGACAGGCTGGGTGGCCGCGAGCTGCGCGGTCGCGGCGAACTCGCACTGCTCGCGGTCTATGGCGCGCTCGCCGCGTATGTGTTTGGCGCCCTGATGAACCTGTGGTTCTGGCCGTTCATCAGCGGGGCGACCATGGGTGACACCGGTGGCCTCGCCTATGATCCGGCCGCACCGCTGGGCGACAACCTGGCCCACTTCGCGGTGTTTACGGTGCTCACGTCGACGGGGACTTGGGATACTGGCCGTGCCGTCACCGACGTGGTGCTCATCGTGATACTCGGCCCGGCGGTACTCACGGCACTGCGCCGCACGGCGCGTCGCGCACACTTCACCCCCGCCATCGTCCACCCCTGACATCAGCGCCCCAGGCTCACTCCAGACTCTCGCGCTGAACCCCCCTTGCGGCGGACCGTGACTATCCAGGGCCCGGGCACGCCCCACATCCGCTCAATTGCGCGAAGATTGGATTGAAAGCAAGCGACCTGATCCTGGGCTCGCATGTTGCCATTGGCCAAACACAGCATGCGCAATCCGGACTCCACCACCGCTTTCCTTTCGGCCGGTCGGTAGCGGATGCGTGCGTCCTTATGGGCCACTACCATGTCTCGCTAGCCAGCCTCGCGAATCCATTGGGCGTCGGGAACATCAGCGCGCCCGAACATGTCCACAATGGTTGTCACGACAAAACCCTCACCGCGGAAGAAGGCAGGCACAGCGATGCGCCCCAGGCTCTGGTCGATCAGTAACTCAGGCCGCGAGGGGAAGGTGGGCTCGGACGATGGCCTCGACATCACGAGGGTTGACACCCATTTCATGAGAGACCGTGGCAAGATCCTCTCCTGCCCTGAACAGATCAATAATGTCTTCGACCCGCGCACCCGACGAGACGACGAACGGCTGCCCAAGAGCGACGCGAGGATCGGCAGCGACCATATTGTCCCCATATGCGATCAGTCGGACTCGCTGTGGCAAACCGTCTGCCGCCCACTCGATAGGCTTTAATCCGATCTCAATGATCTCGGGAAGGCCGCCCTGGCGATCACGAGCCCGAACCCAGTCTGGATCACCGCGGTCGGCGAGATTCATGAGAATATCCTTGCCGTCGTGAGCTATCACGCCCTTCGCCAACATCCGATCACCGAGGGCTCGGCGCACCTCCACCATGCCAGAGTTGATCGCCTGCATCGACAGACCGGTGTTTCGCAGACCCTTGTAGAACTGGGCCTCGACAAGGCCGATAAAGGGCAGACGGGGCTGACGGCCGCGCCCAGACACCGAGGTCAATAGCTGGTCTCGCCCCATCCATCGGTTCAGAGTCGAGCGGGGCATCGCCACATGTGACGCCGCGGAGGAGGCGGTATAGAGAGGTACCGTGAAGCGAGCATCTGCGCTCATGCTGCCCCCCTCCCGTGCTAGTCCCAAGGTCAGTCATCATACGCGGGAACCTTGGGGCAAGAAGGGGACTCGCCGACTGGGGGCGAGGCCTGGATCGGTGCTGGTGAGCGGCCAGACTTGGCCCCAACCGACGTGGGCTACAGGGGCGTGGGTTCGGTGCTAGGGTGCCGTGCCTGGGAATGAATGCCTCCCGGTACCTCGCACGGTCGAACCGCAATCTCGCTGATGGCTTCTAAGGATGGCGCGTGGGCTTGCGTCGCGGGTGATTGTGGGAGGTTTGGTGTGGGTGAGTTGCTGCTGGTCGGTGCGGGTGGAGCCCTCGGGTGTTGCGCCCGGTACCTCGCGTCCAAGGCGGCCGCCGCTCTGGTGCCGCAGTTCCCGCTCGGGACACTGCTCGTCAACTGCGTGGCGGCCTTCGCTGCCGGGTTCCTGCTTGGCGCTGCAGGCGAGGCACATGCCGGGTCCGAGCGCCTGCGGGTGTTCCTCGGCGTGGGGCTCCTGGGGGGTCTGAGCACGTATTCCGCGTTCAGCGTCGAGACCTTCACCATGCTCACCGAGCGTCACTACCTCGCCGCGGCCGGCAACATCGGCCTCAACACTGGCCTGTCGCTCGTCATGGTCGCCCTCGGATGGTGGGCGGCTCACACCCTGGCTACCGCGCTGAGCCGCGGCGCGTGAGTGCGCCCTTCGCGAGCCAAATGGTCAGGCTCAGCTGCGCTATGTGATCAATGCGAGGTGCGCCAGACGGTCAATCTTGCGGTGAACGTCGTAGGATAGGTGGCATGTCGGACCAGCACCTCCAGGACACCTATCTGCCACGGCTGGTGGATAGGGCGCTGGAGAGAATCCTGCAAACCCTGCCCGCCGTAAGCCTGATGGGGCCTCGCGGCGCGGGCAAGACGACATCGGCCGAGCGACTGGCATCCAGTGTCGCCCGCCTTGATCGCCGGGGCGAGGCGGCAGCGTTTCGGATCGACCCGGACGCTGCACTGGCGCGGATGGCGAAACCCGCGTTGATAGACGAGTGGCAAGAGGCGCCCGACATCCTCGGTGCGGTGAAGCGGCTCGTGGACACGAATCCCGCAAGCGGGCAGTTTCTCCTCACCGGTAGCGTGCGCATCGGGGTCGCACACACCTGGCCCGCAACAGGGCGGATAGTGCGACAAAACGTGTTCGGCCTCACACAGGCGGAGATACGCCGGACTGAGGGACCGCTCTTCGTGGAGAAACTCCTGAGCAAACCTATGTCGTTGGTCGAGTCTCCGAATTCGGATTGGACGGTATTCGACTATGTGGATGCAGCGTCGGCCGGTGGGTTCCCCGACCTCGTTCTGCGTCGCCCAGATGCGGACACGCGCGGATACTGGTTGGAGAGCTATGTGCAGGAGCTGTTGACAAACGACGTGAAGCTCGCTGGATCCGATCCTGACCCACGCAAGTTCGCTTCGTTTGTTGAAGCCATAGCGGTCAATTCATCACGGATCGTGGACCAGGCCACGCTGCGAGACGCTGCCGGAGTGGCAAAGAACACCGCCGCCGCCTACGAGGATGTTCTGGAATCGGTGTTCTTCTCCGAGCGCGTGCCGGCGTGGCGGTCAGACCGGTTGGACCGGTTGGCGGCAATGCCGAAACGGTATGTCCTGGACACGGCGCTGTTCTTGCATGTGCTCGGTATCCGCGCTGATGAAGCCGTCCAGGATCCACATGTACTCGGTGCCCTTCTCGACACGTTCGTGGCGGCGCAACTCCGGCCGCAACTATCGTTCTTGCCAAGACCGTTGCGAATGATGCACCTGAGGGACAAGGGTGGCCGGCACGCGGTGGATATTCTTCTAGAATTGCCCGGACGCCGCATCGTCGGAATCGAGGTCAAAGCGACGGCCGCGCCGAATGCCGACGACGCTCGCCACCTGACTTGGCTCTCACGCAAACTCCCGGACACGTTCGTCGCTGGAATCGTTCTCCACGCAGGACCTCAATCCTTCGCATTGGCCGAGAATATCCTCGCCACACCCATCTCGTCACTGTGGACCTGAGCACACTGAGCGATTCGAAGGACCATGGCGGCCGCCATGGTCCGGTCACGCGTTCTCCCGCGACGTCTTGTGCCTGCGGCGCAGTGTCTGCCGAGCTACTGGAGCGCCGGGACGTGCCCCATCGCTCCCACGGAGAATGACGGTTCCCGCCCACCTTCACAGCAGTTGAGCCTTTGAGGGTTATGTGGAATCGGGTTGTTCGGGGTGTTGTTGGGCCTGGTCGCGCGTCTCGTCTGCTCAACGCTGGTTCGACGCGCTGATGGGGGTGTTGTTGTCCGGGGGCCGGCCGCGTGTCCCCGTGGTGTGACGTCATCGTCGGTTTTTCCCGCTGACGGCGATGAGGACACCGGCGGTGTCAGGTCACAGGCCATCTGATCCGGGAGTCGGGCCCGGTCTGGATGGCCAGGTGGTGTGGACTGGTCGGAAACGTACCAAGATTTGTTGCGACGCGTTTTCTGTACGTTTCCGACCCACGGACCGTGGCCTTCGATCAGGTGGCAACCGTGTGACCTGGGTAAACACTCGGACGGGTCTGGTGGGCGAGTGGCATAGATTGTCGGAAACGTACCAACACTTGTCTCGACGAAATCTCGG